>NZ_MCUF01000062.1:8485-82415 GCF_002873615.1 Shewanella sp. 10N.286.51.B7 | reverse complement strand
AAAAACCACGCTAATTAGCGTGGTTTTTTTATATTTACAATTTAATGAATTATTCTATTTATAATCAATTAAGATTAATTTCAGGTTTAGCGCAGCATTAAATTTTGTTAACATACGCACACTTTTATTATCAAACACATCAATTGTTTTCAGGGGCTAAATGTTCGATCTACTTCGTCACAAAACAAGCAGTAGCAAAGCAGATATTTTATCTGGATTGACTGTTGCACTAGCACTTATACCAGAGGCTGTTGCTTTTGCATTTGTCGCTCAAGTTGAACCTATGGTCGGTTTATACGCAGCCTTTATCATGGGTATTATTACTGCTGTTATTGGCGGGCGCCCAGGCATGATTTCTGGCGCAACCGGCGCTATGGCAGTTGTCATGGTATCGCTTGTTGTTGAGCATGGAGTACAGTATTTATTTGCAGCGGTGGTGCTAGCGGGGATAATTCAGATATCCGCAGGTATATTCAAGCTCGGTAAATTTATACGCATTGTTCCTTATCCTGTGATGATTGGCTTTGTAAACGGTCTCGCTATTGTTATTTTCCTTGCCCAGCTTGGACAATTTAAAGTCAAAGATGCCGCAGGAAACATGATCTGGTTGGCACAAGAGCCATTAATGATTATGCTCGGCTTAGTCGCTTTAACGATGGCGATCATCCACTTTTTACCAAAATTAACCACTGCGATTCCGTCTTCATTAGTCGCGATTTTAACGGTTACCGCAATCGTAGTTGGTTTAGATTTGGATACGCGTAATGTACTCGATTTCTTAAAAACCATGAGTGGTGATGAGCATGCAACCATTGCAGGCACCTTGCCTAGTTTTGCCATTCCAAGTGTGCCATTTACTCTAGATACCCTATTTATTATCCTTCCGTATGCATTTATTCTTGCTGCAATTGGTTTAATTGAATCACTGTTAACCCTTACCGTTATTGATGAAATGACCAATAGTCGTGGTAAAAGTAACAAAGAATGTGTTGGTCAAGGTGTGGGGAATATTACCAGTGGCTTCTTCGGCGCTATGGGTGGGTGTGCAATGATTGGTCAATCAATCATTAATATCAACTCAGGTGGTCGTGGTCGTTTATCTGGCATAACAGCAGCTTTAGCACTACTTGCCTTTATTTTATTTGGCTCAGCATTCATTGAAATTATCCCTCTAGCCGCGCTAGTCGGTGTAATGTTCATTGTGGTACTCGGGACATTTGAATGGGCTAGTTTTAAAGTCATGGGCAAAGTACCAAAGCATGATGCATTCGTTATCGTCTTAGTCACTGCTGTGACCGTATTTACCGATTTGGCATTTGCTGTTTTTGTTGGTGTTATTGTTTCAGCACTCGTGTTTGCATGGGAACACGCAAAACACATCAACGTTGAAACTAATACAGATGCCAATGGCTGGAAAGTTTACAAGTTAAATGGCCCATTGTTCTTTGGCTCAGTATCTAACTTCTTAGATCTTTTCGATGCAACTAATGATCCTGAAGATATCATTGTCGATTTCCAAAATTCGCGCGTTGCTGATCATTCAGCACTTGATGCTATTGATACGTTAGCTGAACGATATGTTGCAGCAGGTAAAAAGTTACATTTACGACACTTAAGTCCAGACTGTAAAGATTTACTCCATAAGGCACGTGATTTAGTTGAAGTTAATGTGATTGAAGATCCACATTACAAAGTGGCAGATGATGCACTGGATTCTTAATCCGAATCAATATGTGATGTTATTCCATCAACAAAAAAGCGAACTAGATAGTTCGCTTTTTTATTGGGTTACCGCTTTGTCAGCGTAGGTATTTCTTACATCAACTAGACTAATCTTTCTTTAGTAATGCCTCAAATTGTCTCATCGCCTGTTCAAACTTGGGCTTGATAAGTAGTTGGCAATAAGGTTGTTCTGCATTTTTAGCAAAATAGTCATCATGAAAGTTTTCTGCATGATAAAAAGTTTCGTACATAGAAACTTCAGTCACAATAGGTTTTGGCCAAATCCCCTGCTGTATCAATTTACTAATTGCAATTGTCGCTTGATCGACTTGCTCAGCATTATGAGTAAATATCACCGAACGGTATTGTGGACCTTTATCATTACCTTGTTGATTCAAAGTGGTAGGATCATGAATCGCAAAAAATACCGACAGTAAGGTGTTGTAACTAATCACAGCTGGATTAAATGTCACTTGTATGACTTCGGCATGACCTGTAATACCACTGCAAACCGCATCATAATGTGCATCTTCTGTTGTGCCGCCACTATAACCAGAATAAACACTCTCAACCCCGTCGAGTCTTTGGAAAACGGCCTCTATACACCAAAAGCAACCTGCACCAAATGTGGCCATTTGCATCGATTTGGCCGCTTTAGATTTCTCTGCTTCTATTTCATCGTAACTTTTAAAAACCATTGAAATAGAGTTGACACAATGACGCATATTTTTACCGGTGAGCATTTCACCTTTAAACACATGACCAAGATGACCGCCACATTCATAGCAAGTAATTTCTGTGCGTTGGCCATCTGCATCTACAGTACGCTTGATTGCACCATGTATTTCATCATCAAATGCAGGCCAGCCACAAAAAGCATTAAATTTATGTTCGCTTTTATATAAAGGCGCTAAGCATTTTTTACACAGATATAAACCTTCAGCTTCATGATTGACGTATTCTCCACTAAATGGACGTTCAGTTCCTTTCTGCTCAATGACATACTTTTCAAACTCAGTTAATTCATTCATTTGCATCGTCCTAACTTCAATCTTAGCCTTCTCACTTTAAAGCAATAGTTAAACAGATGGCAGTATGCCGAATAAAGATCACTATTTCGACTTATAAGACCGCTTTTTAGATCAAAAAATTGCGACAAAGTGTGACGGAGGTTAAAATCACATTGGGTCAAATAAAACAATAAGTAGAAAACATGAAATTAGAAACAATTGATTACCGCTCAGAGGGCTGTGCAAAGCAGTTTGTTGAGTCATTAAGAGAAACAGGGTTTGGTGTATTATCCAATCACCCAATCAGTAAAGAACTCGTCGAAACCATCTATAAAGAATGGTATGAGTTTTTCCTGTCTGAACAAAAAAATGATTTTTTATTCAAACCAGAAACACAGGATGGGTTTTTCCCAGCCTCAATTTCTGAAACGGCAAAAGGCCATAGCGTAAAAGATATCAAAGAATATTTTCACGTTTACCCTTGGGGCCGCATTCCTGAATCATTAAAAGCCAACATTCTGGCTTACTATAAACATGCTAATGAATTAGCTGCGGAATTATTAGGTTGGATTGAAGAGTATGCACCTGCTGAGGTAGCTGCAAAATTTTCAATTCCGCTGCCAGCCATGATAGCTGAAAGCGAAAAAACATTATTACGTGTTCTGCACTACCCACCAATGGCTGGCGATGAAGAACTAGGTGCAATTCGCGCAGCAGCACATGAAGATATTAACTTAATTACTGTACTACCTGCGGCTAACGAGCCAGGTCTTCAAGTACAAACCAAAGATGATAATTGGATAGATGTACCCAGTGATTTTGGTAATATCATTATTAATATCGGTGATATGCTTCAAGAAGCATCTGGTGGTTATTATCCATCAACGTCACATCGAGTCATTAATCCTGAAGGAACAGATAAGACCAAATCGCGTATTTCGTTACCACTGTTTTTACATCCCAACCCAGAAGTGGTGTTATCTGAGCGCTACACAGCAGATAGCTACTTAATGGAAAGACTACGAGAGCTTGGCGTTATTTAAGTTCTTGAGTATTTCCAATAAGTTTAAAGCGCCAAATGGCGCTTTTTTTTATCATTTAACGGCATAACAAGGTAGAATATGCCCCTTTGTTAGTAGTGGTTTTAAAAAAGGCAAACACATGGCAATTCAATGGTACCCAGGACACATGCACAAAGCTCGAAAAGAGATTGAAGAGGCAATGCCTCAAGTCGATCTTGTCATCGAAGTATTAGATGCGCGTATTCCATATAGTAGTGAAAACCCTATGGTTTCAACCTTAAGGGGCGATAAGCCATGTATTAAACTACTCAACAAATCAGACCTAGCCGATCCTAAAGTGACCGCACGCTGGATTGAATACCTAGAGCGTGAACAAGGTGTAAAAGCAACTGCGATAACCACACTTCAACCAGGTCAAGTTAAAAGCATTCCTGATATTTGTCGTAAGTTAGTTCCTTCTCGCGACAAACTTGAAAAAGATATTCGTACCATGATTATGGGGATCCCGAATGTCGGTAAGTCCACTATTATTAATACCCTTGCGGGTCGCACTCTCGCAAAAACAGGTAACGAACCCGCTGTCACCAAGCGTCAACAACGTATCAATTTAAAAAATGGTATTGTACTGTCTGACACTCCTGGTATTTTATGGCCAAAGGTTGATAACGAATCAAGTAGTTATCGTTTAGCTGTCACAGGTGCGATTAAAGATACTGCAATGGAATATGAAGATGTCGCCATGTTCGCTGCAGAGTATTTTCTTCACGCTTACCCTGAAGAGATTTGTGAGCGATATAAGCTCAAGTCACAGCCTGAAACCGATATTGAATTACTCGAAGAAATTGGCCGTAAACGCGGTGCATTAAGACCAGGCGGTCGTATTGATTTACACAAAGCATCTGAATTACTACTCCATGAATTCCGCTCAGGAAAAACAGGCTTATTGACCTTAGAAACCCCTGAAATGGCTGAGATAGAAAAAGCTGAAGTGGCGCGTGTGATGGCAGAAAAAGAAGCTATTAAACAGCAAAAAATTGAACAAGAAAAATTAAAACGTTCAGGTAAACGTCATCAAAATGGTTAATCCTAATTAGTTATTACGTTACGATAGAACAAATAAAGGCTTATCACATGATAAGCCTTTATACGTTAAATTAGAGAGATTATGCCGATTTAATCCGCTTTGCCAACGCAACTAAACTTGCATCCAACAAATCTAAAACCACTTCAAAACCATTCTCGCCGCCGTAATAGGGATCGGGCACTTCCATTACACCGTTAACGTCATCTGCTGCAAAGGATAAAATCAACCTCAACTTATGTTGGTATTGAGAAGGACAGCGAATGACTAAATCATCCATATTAGCGTTATCAGCTGCCAATATTAAGTCAAACTGCTCAAAATCTTGGTCTATTACTTTACGTGCTTTCATACCACTGAACTCTAATCCACGAGCCTCACCTGCTTTGATTGAACGAGGATCCGGTGGGTTTCCTTGATGATAGGCCGCTGTTCCTGCTGAATCTATATGAATTTCAAGACCTAACTCAGCAACTTTATGGCGAAAAACAGCTTCAGCGCTAGGCGAACGGCAAATATTACCGAGACAAACAAAAAGTACTGACTTAACCTGACTCAAGTTTAGCGTTTGTATCGCATCAGCTTTAGAATGGGATTGGGATTCCAATATTTACTCCTTTATTTCGCTTGGAAAAATCGTAGATTTAGCGAACCTAATATTAACTAGGTTTAGGTCAAAAAGCCTATATTTATTCATTCCTTAACCTTAAAAAATGCGCGAATCGTGGAATGCCGTTTTTCGTCAGCCCTAAATATTGGTAAGTGATGATTGAGCCAATTGCCGGCGGGTTAGCTCTTTGATGATCACTAAAACCACTGCCAATTTTAAACTGTTTTCCATCAGGCATTTCAACAGTGAGAGAGCCTAGTAAACCTGAATATTTCCCCTTACCTTCGTTATAAGCGATGACAATGGCTTCAGCATCATAGCGAGGTTTGAGTTTAACAATATCTTGGCTGCGGCCCACTTTATACAAGGCCGATTTTTTATGTAGCATCAGGCCTTCAGCTTTTAGTGCTATAACACGATTAAGTTCTTGATATAGCGCTTCGTGAGTTGAGAATGATTGTTGGGGGATCATGTTTATGTACTTAGAGTGAGACGCTATTTGTGCCATGTCTTGCACACGCTGACTAAATTCGCCCTTATGTTCTGGCATATCAAAAATCATAAACTTAACTTGTCGCCACAAGGGGTTATCGACCCTCTGACTTCGCGATAGCGCGGACACTGATTCAAAATCATTACGTTTAATCCATAACTCGCCATCCAGTTTAGACGCTGGAAAGTCTGCAACAAACCAATCAGGCACGGATATCTTTCTACCAGAGCGAGACAACAGATGTTCACCATTCCAATAGCCTCTTACACCATCAAGCTTTTCACTGACAAAGTATTGTTCAACCTTGATGTCATCTTGAAACCGGCTAGCAAGTTGAATGGGAGGCTTTTCAGCTGCAAACAATGGAACAGAAAGTAATAAATAGATGGGAAGAAATATAATAGACAGTAAATATCTTTGCATAGTAGCATCCTTGCTAGTAATAATTTGAAAATGAAACCTATTGGACTTGATCAATACACTGCTGCCACAACAGCGACCATATTGAATAGCAACAGTAGTCGGCTCCTACCTTAGTTAACAGCTAGCATAGTTAACCCCAGCTATAGACAACAACTCTGACACTAAACAGCATTCAAGATAATTGATTTTAGTAAAGATTTTATATTTTGCTATGTTAAGGGCTGATATAACAATCTACCTACGTTACAAACAAAATGAGATATAGGCATAAAATGAAACCGGTAAATAATAATGGCTTTAAACGGATCATCCGAGCGACTGGATTTTCATTACAGGGGTTAACAAGCGCCTGGAAAAATGAAGCTGCATTTAGACAAGAACTTATCTTAGCAATGGTATTACTCCCTATTGCACTTTTCACCAATGTCAGCTTTATCGAATCAATATTAATGATAATGACTTTGTTCATCGTACTTATCACAGAGTTACTTAACTCAGCCATCGAAGCGGTCGTCGATAGAATAGGTGATGAAATCCATCCTTTAAGTGGTCAAGCCAAAGACGTGGCTTCTGCAGCGGTATTTTTAAGTTTGGCATTGTGCGCTATAACGTGGGGCGCAATATTGATCAATGCTTACTTATTATAGCTATTCGTCCGAATCACTCTCTTGTAGTAAAGACAGCTAAAAACATTAAATGATCCAGCTAAGATCAACGATAAATTTTATGTGTTAGTACTAGCAGAGCTTGTTCAATTTCATCAATTCGCTCACTGTTAATCCAATGCGCGGCGTAAATATGTCTGCGCATTGGCTCAACGCCTTCAACTAAAAACAGTTCAGATTGTAAAAGCTTTTCCTCAACCATCGTTTCAGGCAAAAAAGCACTACCGCCATTGCTCATTAGATAATCAAATGCTATTTGCGCAGAACTGGTATGTAGAGATGCCATGGGAAAGTATGCTAACTCTTGGGCATGCATGATATTAAAAGCGGTACCCCAATCCACTTTCACATACTGGTATTGGCTTATATCATTCACCGATAAATCAGGCTTGTCAGCCACCAATATTAAATTCACACGGTGTAGTTTAGTGATTTCGATATCATCGATACGCAGAGGATCAAAACTTAGCGCGATATCTAGCGTTCTTTCAGACAACTGTTTTGACATCACAGCCGTGGTTATCACATCAGTTCTTAAAGACACGTCTTGTAAGCCAGAACATAATGGTTGCATCAATTTATTTAAGTAGCTATCCCAAACATTGTGTCCAATACCAAGGCTAAGTTGTACTAGCTGACTGCCTGACAATGATACATCTTGCTTTGCCCTTTCAACTGCGGTTAACACGGCATTGGCATGCTCTAGTAATCGCTCACCCGCTGGTGTGGGCTGAATATTATTTCGCTCTCTATTAAACAGCGAAACACCTAACATATTCTCAAGCTGTTTAACTCTGAAGCTCACCGCGCTACGAGTTAAAAATAGATTATCTGCAGCTTTTCCAAAATGACGGGTGCGATAAACTTCTAAATACGTTTTTAATAAATCAGTATCCATAATGGATTAATACTCAAACAGGAATGTACGAGGTTATTTTAATATCGCTTTATAGCAAAATTATGGCAAAGAGTAATTAGCTTTAACACTTGTAGACGTAATATCAAATCAGCAAAAAATTGACAAACCCTCTCAATTACAAATTTTTAACACTTAGTCAAAATACTGACTGTAAATTCCATAAAATAATCAGTAAATATTCCATTAATGTTCCCTTAAACACACTGAACACTTCATTTTAAAGATTCATTAAACCAAGCCAAGCCTCACCATAAAACTCAACTTAAAGCTTTTAAAACAGGCATTTAAATTTATCATACAAATATTTAGCTTTAGCCCGATGTTTGTCGATACTTCTAAACTTTGATCTAGGATCACTTTTCAGCACATTTTAACCAACAAAGTCTTCACATTTAGTTACATAGTGCTAGTATTAGTACGCAAAAAGATATAACCCTGATTATAAAATAAAAATAAAAAGCACGTCTAACTCACAATGAGTTCATATTAAGTGCGGAGATAAAATGTTTAAGCGAGCCTCTTTAGGACTTTTAGCTGTGGTTTGTACTACTGGCCATGTTAAAGCTGACGAATACAAATTTACCCTTGGTGCATTTTACGCTAGCTCAGATTCAACGATGCTAGTGAAAAGTGCTAAAGATACGGGTAATTATTATTTGCTCGATTTTGAGGATGACTTGCTGTTAACCGAAGATCAATTCCTACCTTTTTTTGAATTCCAATATAGCTTCAAAGAACGCCACCACATTTATGTCGATTGGAAGTCATTACACCGTAATGCCGATACCCCACAGTTAGGTTTTGATATCGAAATCCCTGAGTTCGGTGATAATGATCAAAGCTATGTCATTGACGGCAGTGCTAAATTATCGACCACATTAAATATCGATATTTTAAGAATTGGTTACGGATATGATATTTGGGAAGGCAATGATTATACTGTAGGCGGCTCAATTGGTTTGCATACTATGTTTGTAGAAACCATATTTGAAGGCGACATTAGCCTCTGTGGCGAAACTAGCGAGCCAAATAGCTTGTGTGATACCGTCTCATTTACGCCTAAAGTTGTTGATAACGCGTTAACAGCACCTTTACCAAATATTGGTTTATTCGGCATGTACGAATTTTACCCAGGTTGGCAGTTTAGTGCTCATGCACAATACTTTGCTATTAAGTATGATAATTTTAAAGGTTCATTAGTCGATATTCGAGCAGGTGTTAGTGCCATGATCTGTGAAAACTTCCACTTATCTTTGGCGTATAATTATTACGATGTTGACGTTGATATTGAGCGTTCTCGTAGTATCTTGGATAAAGAATTTAGAACTTTAGATTACAATATAAATTATAGTTTTACTGGCCCCATGTTTGCCGTATCCTATTCATTCTAATGTTCAAAAAGCACCTTAATAAAGGTGCTTAAAAAACGTTGAAGATTAATAATTAAGTCACTTTCAAGCATCAACATTCATTAAAATTATGCCTCTTTTCTTTTGATAGTTTGCAAAGTGACCTCAACTGGTATTGAGGAATTGCATGTCAACTGATCTACTAAAATCTGCCGCTTTAAATTTAAAAAAAGCCGTTCCTTTAATGTTGAAACACAGCATTCCAACCACGCCGACCAATTATGCACTTTGGTACACATATGTGGCCGAATCCAATCCCAAGCTTAACCTTGCCCTCGATTCAGCTATTGCACAAAACCAGCAATACTCTCCTGTTTCCAGCGAATTACTTTACCGAGAACACATTTCAGATCCCGTTGAGCTAGATGTGCGTGATATGAGACAAAACCTTGATGCAATGGTTTGCGAGCTGTCTCAATCCTTAAAAGACACTAATCATGACACCAACAATTTTCAATCAAAAATCGAAAAGGAATTTAGTAAGTTAAGCGAACTTGAAAGCAAAGGCTTTTCACTTGAGCAAGTTATCAAGGTCGTTCGCAATATCGTCAGTGAGTCAGCAAATATACATTCAAGTACCGTTAGTTTTACCCAGCAATTGGACAAAGCACAATCAGAGATAAATACCCTCAAACAACGCCTAGCTGAATCTGAAAAAGATGTTTTATTTGATGCATTAACTGAAGCATTAAACCGCCGTGCATTTAACGAAGATATTAATGCCCTTATCAGTCAATCTCCGTCAGGGGCTTGTTTGATCATCGCCGATATTGACCATTTCAAACAATTCAATGACACCTTCGGCCACCAGCTGGGGGATTTAGTGCTCAAAGTAGTATCTAAACGGTTACAGGAATCTTGTCGTGATGGGGTTAAACTTTACCGATTTGGTGGCGAAGAGTTTGCAATTTTATTGCCTAACAGCAAACAACGCATTGCAAGACAACTGGCTGAAGCCATGCGCCGCTCTATAGAAAAACTGAGCGTCAAAGACCGACGCAGCGAAACACGTATTGATAATATTACTGCTTCATTCGGCGTCAGTGAATGGAAAGAAAAACAAACAACCAGTCAGCTGATTGAAAGTGCTGACAAGTTGTTATACGAAGCAAAACGATTAGGTCGTAATAGAGTGATGCCCATTTCAAATTAAACGATGACCACTGTTTACTTTCTTGGCCGTCACCACATAGCGATAATCGCTGTTAGCAGATAAATCTTCAAACGGATAACACGTTATTAAAGTTAACTGGTTATCCGTTGTCATATTAAGTACCTCAGTTTGTGTTTCGTGAACGATATCAATATGCGTGATTAAGTAGTTCTGCTGCATTCCGTATGATGTTTCAAGCTCAACAATGTCCCCTTTTTTCACTTGTTGCAGTGGTAAAAAATGAGTATCTCTATGCCCTGCAATAATGGTATTACCTTGCTCACCCACTCCAGCGCCACTTAATACTAAGCTTGGGCCAAATGCTAAGTTTCGCCCTGAAGCCCCCGCGAGAACAAACATTGGCTGGCCTATTGGATATAAGTCAGTTTCTTTATCTGCGTATAATTTTAACTTAGCCACAGGGTGTGTATCTGCCCAGCTCCAAGGTTTATGCGGTAATTGATCTTCTAAGGTTTTACTCCATGCCTGCTCAATCAAATATTGAGCAAAATTAGCTTTAATTTGCATATACGCTCCTTGCGATAAAAAACTCACTCCTATCAATGCCACACAACTCGGAATAATCCATTTAAATGACATCATAAGACCCGCCTTGCTCGTTATTTTTGGGCAAAATGAGTCGCTGTGCGGGTAACAAACCTTTTAGCCAAAGGCCATGTAGCAAAGCAATGATAAGTAGGCTTAGCCCGATTAAAATGTTTAGCCGACTAGATGTTGCAGTTTGAGGCAAAACACCTTGAGGTCTTTTCCAGCCATCAGGCATATGTCTTTTCACTTGTTGATTGCGATTAAATTCGGCCATAGGGTTCACAGGCGTTTTATCAACCGCAACTAGGCTTGTTTGCGATGTAACTAAATGATATTTCATTCCCAATGCCTCCACTTGCTTTTTCACTCGCTGTAAGTTGCTGCGACTTTGGGTGGCTTCAATGGCATCAATTTGCGCATTTGCCCAGATTAAATCCAGACCAGCTGCTTGTTTGGGTGCATTACGGTTTATCTGATGTTGCCAAAATTGTCCTTGGCTATAACCTGAAACAATTAAATCTTGTTGGTTATATGAAGGCGATTTATAACTCACTAATAATGGTTCATCTTGATATAAATCGGGGATCTGAGCAGGCCAATAATCAGGTACTGTGCCATCTTGATAAGTTAACTTAATATCTGTACTCACTGGTTTCTCGATTTTAGCGAGTAATTGCGAAATTTTGCTTTTTACTTCAGACGTTTTACCAATGTATGTATATGTACCGCGCCCAAACATAGCTGCACGTTCCATAAAGTATGAATTAGGCGCCGAACCGATCCCTACGGTGAATAACCTGCTGTCGCCTAATTCAGCTTCAATTTGCTGAAATAAGCCATGCTCATTACTCACCGCGCCATCAGTGATAAAAATAACTTGCCTTAACAACGTTGAATGCTCTTGTGCGCGATTAAATTCATCCTCGTGATTTCCAGCTTGATTTGCAGCGTGAGTCAAAGACACTGATAAGGCTTTACTGATTTCAGTTCCACCATTGGCTTCAAGTTGACGGACAAACTGATTAGCTTTGCCGATATTGCTACTTGAGCCTACTAATGACTGTTCAGATAACTGACTCGTCGCGTGATTAAACTCAATCACATTGAATTTATCTTGGCTGGTTAATCCTGCAAGCGCATAAAGCATCGCTTGTTTGGCCTGTTCTAAAGAGCCGCCTGACATTGAGCCTGAAGTATCAATCACTAAAATTAACTCTCGTGGCACGTGATGTTTACTGATGTCATCGTTTGTATTTGGGTCCCTTTGAACAAATTGGCTTTGATTTGACGCTGCTGGAGGTGTCAGCATGACTAAACCATATTCCACTTGATTAAGCTTTGCCTTGTTATCAATATGCTCATTACTCTTTTTATTACTATGTTCTTTACTCTGTTGATTAACGACTTCATGAGTCTGACCTTGCTGAGTAAACACTGCTGTCAGCGGCGATAAGCTTTCATTAGCCTGGGCTCGCCAGGTCAGCACAAAATCTTTATTGGCTTTTTGTTGCCCCACAAGCGATATTTGCCATTTATCCCCTGCTCCAACCTTTTTAATCTCTTGGTATGGGCTGTTGATATCTGCAACATTAAAGCCTGCTTCTAATTCCACTTGTAAGTTGACCGTTACCCCGTCTGAGTTTTTATCATCCAGCTCGTAATCAATCTCACTTCGATCGTCTGCCTCTGGGTACAATAAAAATTCAGGTGAAAAACTTAACAGTGATGAAGGCAATGTTGGCGATAAAGATTCATACGATTGTTGCGATAATTCAGACGTTACAGTCACCCCATTGACTTGCTTACGATTAACAGTCTCGCCATCAACCGCCGAATATCCTGGCTTATACCTAGGGTTAATCGTCATCGGAAATCGTAAGCTAAACTCACCGTCTCTATAGCGCAGTTTTTCTTGATAACTAATTTCAACCGTTAATGTTTCCTTCGGCCCAAGATTAGCGACTTCTGTGGTGAATATATTAGCGCGTTGCTGTGATACGAGACTGGCTCTTTTCCCCTGAGACTTTGCTTTTTCAAATGTGGCTTTAGCTTGCTTTTTAGGTTGAATATCGCCTTCAATAACCCGCTCGCCGATAATGAGGCGCATTTGATCGACCGCACTATTAGACGATAACGGGAAAATATAACTACCATTAATCCAATCACTAGATTGGTTTGTGAAGGTTTGCTTAACACTCACCCTATTTGTCCAGCCAGAGACTTTCATCCTGACATCAGTTTTTAAAGGTAAACTTTCAAATTGCTGACCATTAACCTGATAACGCAATATTCCTTGGGTCACTTCGGATAAGTCATTTCCTTTATGCTCAGAGCCAGTATTTCTGCGATCTGATGATCCCATGGCATGCACTGGAAACAACACATTCAAAAGCATCAATGCCAACAGAATTAGACCTGAACAGCCATAGGCTGCTAGATCAAGCTTGTTAGTGGCATTCCTAATTATAGGTATTTTCCTGTTTCGGTAACGGGTTAACCTTTTCATCGTTTCTCTCCTTGAACTCGGTACTCCCTTCGATGAAACGCTGCCAACTCAGCAAGGTTTCACGAAGGTTGAATCTTTAATAAAGGTTAATTAGTTAGCAGCGAGAGCTTCACCGACAGGCATAATTTTCAATGTGACACGACGGTCAAAAAAGTCATTTTCAAAACTTTGCTGGGCATGTAATGGCGCTGATGCTCCAAATGCTTTGGCATGTAGACGCTCAGCTGATACGCCTTGGCTTTGTAGATAACTTGTCACTTCAATCAGTCTTTGCTCAGAAAGTGCCTGGTTAAATGTGCTATCTCCGCGACGATCTGCGTAGCCCGTCAAATCCAACATTAATTCAGGAGATAAAGCCATTAAGTAAGCCACGTCATCAAGTTGTTGCTCAAAGTGTGGCTCGATAGTGGACGACCCTGTTTTGAACTGCACATTCAAGCCAATAGCTAATTCTTGTAACTGTTGTTGCTGCGCTTCACGCAAGTCAGTTAATTGCGATTGCACGAGTAAATACTCATCCGTCACCTCTGCAAGTGATTGCTGTTTTTCATGTAAGGCAGTTAACTCAGACGTTTGGGTTTCAATAGATTGCTGTTGCTGCACTAACATTTCTTTCTGAGTTTGAATTTCAGAATCATCACCTACTGTTTTACCAATTAAGGTACCGGCAAACGCGCCGATAATTGCACCAACAGGCCCGCCTACCACTGCGCCTAATACAGCACCTGACGTCAGTCCGACTAACTCTTCAGTGTGTTCACGCTCAGTGACTTGTTCGGTCATTGGCTCAGTATTAGCAACTGAGATAGTAGAAATAAATAAACTGCTGATTACGGCTACTGCGATTAATTGCTTTTTCATGGTGATTCCTTTTGTGTTCTAGTTAAGTCATAAAATGAAGGAGACAATGAGTGATTCAATAAACAAACTTGAATGTCGCTGCGTCTCATTCGATGTCACTATTAAACACAATAGAAATGGCAACCAAGGGGCATAAAAATGGCAATGTAGAGATGAAATGTGGCAACAATATGGCAATTACTTTGTGACGATTTTTTTGGATTAAAAATCATGTATAGTCAGCCATATAAGTCACAAGAAAAACCAATACATGAAAAGAATTGCCATCGTTGAAGATGAAGTTGCTATTAGAGAAAACTACAAAGAATTGCTACAACAGCAAGGCTATAATGTGCAGGGCTATGCCAACCGTCCCGCAGCAATGCTGGCCTTCAATGCTCGCCTTCCGGACTTAGCTATTATTGATATCGGTTTGGAAAATGAAATCGATGGGGGTTTTACCTTATGTCAGTCACTTCGTTCAATGTCGAGCAGCTTGCCGATTATTTTTCTCACCGCAAGAGACAGTGATTTTGATACCGTTTGCGGCCTTCGCTTAGGCGCAGATGATTACTTATCAAAAGATGTTAGCTTTCCGCATTTAATTGCCCGTATTGCCGCGCTTTTTAGACGTTCAGAACTCATTGGCGCTGCCACCGTTGAAGATAATCTCATCGAACATGGTGCATTAACCATTGATGGCAATCGAATTCAAGTGTATTGGAACCAACAACCCATTGAGTTAACCGTGACTGAGTTTTGGATGGTGCATGCGATGGCAAAACATCCCGGGCACGTCCGCAGTCGCCAAGACCTAATGCAAGAAGCTAAAATTTTTGTCGATGACAGTACTATTACTTCTCATGTTAAACGGATTCGTAAAAAGTTCATCAGCGCAGATAAAGACTTTAATTGTATAGATACCGTTTACGGCATGGGTTATCGCTGGGATAGTGTTAGCTAATGTTTAATATTCCCATAGGTCTGCGTGCCAAAGTCGTTATCTTGTCTTTATTCTTACTTTGCTTGCCTTGGCTGGGTTATGAGTATGTGTGGGAGATGGAAAAGTATTTACGACATGGGCAAGAAAAAACCTTAGAAGGCACAACCCAAGCTTTAGCAACTGCGTTGCATGAACGGCCGAAACTGTTTAATCATCAAGCGAGTTTTTTAAGCCAAGTTGAAAAAGGCCGCGACCTTTATGCTTACCCATTATCAGGCCCAATTCAATTAGATGGTAAGCTGATTGATTGGCAGCAATACCAGCACCGTATGATCAATTACGCTAGTGATCATGTGATTTTTAATCGAAATGAAAATCAACCGGTTGATATTCACTTTACCCACATGGTGGGTAAATATGCCGGCTACTTATATGGTTTTTTTAAAGTACACGATAAACAGTTGGTTTATCGCAGTAAAAATAGCTTACGTGTCGATAAGAACGACCACTTAGTGATTGCCACTCAATCACCAGATGGCCAATTTAGACGTTATATCGTTGCTAACACACAAGATGGCTGGTTAAGCGCATTCGAATTGCCTCAAGATCCTGCTCAATCCATGCCAGTAACACCAGAAATTCGCATTCAAGGACAATGGCTAGCGACGAAAGATGGCTACAATATCGAGTTTAGAATGCCGCTTTCTATGGTGGGCAGTAAGCTTGGTTTTGCTATTTATAATGTCGACGATGTTAAAACTCGCACTGTGAATACCATTATTGGCACTTCCGCTATCGACTCTGTGGCTCAATTAGGAACGGTATTGGTGCCCTCGCCTGAAATTGAAAATATCATTAAAGGCATGAGCCATAACAGCTCGCGTATTTGGGTGGTTGATAACCACGGCCGTGTGTTAGCAAAATCAGGGGATATTCGCGCGACTAACAATGTCTGGTCTTCAAGTTTAAATGAAACAGAAACAGCCAGTGCTTGGCGCCAATTTAAAAGTGATCACTTATTGCCTTTGTATTATAAAATTCTCACTAAACCACCACAGGACTTTGTTGACTCATTGCAAGATTCAACCGAACTCAATGGCAGTCACATTCAACAGGCTTTAAATGGCAAACGGGCCTCAACTTGGCGTCTAACACCAGATAACAAAGCCGTTGTCTTAGCTGCTGCTAGCCCTATTTGGATTGATGATAAAGTCATGGGCGCTGTCATTGCAGAAGAAACCACCCATGGGATCCGCACGTTACGTAACCGCGCTTTAGAAAAGTTATTTAATGTCATCTTAACGATTATGAGCATGGGCACACTGGCGCTATTCATATTTGCCTCAAGTATCTCAAGCCGCATTCGAAAACTGCGCGACCAATCTGAGCAAGCCATTGATAGCCAAGGCCGAGTGAGACAACAAATTGTGCCGTCTAAAACCCGTGATGAAATAGGCGATTTGTCACGTAGCTTTGCTAATATTGTTGGCAGACTAGGACAATATACCCATTACCTTGAAAACATGTCATCACGCTTATCCCATGAGCTTAGAACCCCTGTGGCAGTGGTGCGCTCTTCTCTTGAACACTTAAGTCTACAACCTCTTGAACCTGCAAGTGAAAAGTATGTCGCCCGCGCCCAAGAAGGTGTGAGCCGTTTACATCTTATTTTAAATAACTTAAGTGAAGCAACTCGTCTTGAAGCCAGTTTATCCCATGTTGAACAAAGTGATTTTTCACTGCAACAAGTTGTCAGCGGTTGTATGCAAGGGTATCAATACACCTATCCTGATAACGAGTTTGCTGTCGCCATTGATGAGCACACTATGTCTATGAACGGTGTGCCAGAATACATTGCCCAATTAATGGATAAACTGATTAATAATGCGATTGAATTTAGTACTGAAGATCCGATTGAAGTTTCGTTGAAACAATCAGGAAAAATGGCCAAGTTAACGGTTAGCAACCGCGGCCCTTTATTACCTCAAGATATGAGTGAGCAAATTTTTGAATCTATGGTGTCGATCAGGCCACAAGGCATGCAAACAAAGCCTCATTTAGGCTTAGGGCTATATATCGTGAGATTAATCACCGAGTTTCATCAAGGGGAAATACATGCACAAAACCTCGCTGATGGTTCTGGTGTGCAATTTAGTTTGGCGTTTCCAATTACAGACCCTAAGTAAGCTAAGCACACGATAAATCGTCATTTATATTCGACTAGCGCTTTATTATGGCCGTATAGATGGTAGGATGGCTAAATTAATAGATAACATCACCTTGTATCAATTGGGAATGAGTTTATGAGTAATCAGCAAGACAAACTAGCCACTCAAATTGTCAGTGTCGGTAGAGAAAAGAAATACTCGAAAGGGATTATTAACCCACCAGTATATCGCGCATCGACAGTCGTATTCGATACCATGGATGACATGCGTTTTGCGATTAAAAACAAAACCAATGGCGAAATGTTTTACGGCCGCCGTGGCACCCCTACTCATTTCTCTTTTCAACAAGCAATCAGTGAATTAGAAGGCGGCGCAGGTACTGCGCTTTACCCATCTGGTGCTGGTGCTATTAGTGCTGCTCTGTTGTCCTTCTTAAAAAGTGGCGATCATTTATTAATGGTCGATAGCGCCTATGAACCGACGCGTGATTTATGTAATAAGCTGCTGGCAGGCTTTGGCATTGAAACCACTTACTACGATCCGCTTATTGGCGAAGGGATTAAAGACTTAATTCAGCCGAATACAAAAGTCTTGTTCCTAGAATCCCCTGGGTCTATCACCATGGAGATTCAAGATGTGCCAACATTAAGCCGAATCGCACATGAACATGATGTTGTGGTAATGCTCGATAATACTTGGGCATCGCCAATTAATTCCCGCCCTTTTGAAATGGGCGTGGATATCTCCATCCAAGCTGCAACCAAGTACATCGTCGGCCATTCAGATGTGATGATGGGCACAGCAACAGCCAATGAAGCACATTGGGAACAACTGCGTGAAAATAGTTATATCATGGGCCAGACAACGTCACCTGACGATGTGTACCTCGCCGCGCGTGGTTTACGCACATTAGGTGTAAGAATGGCCCAGCATGATAAGAATGCGCTTAAAGTCGCCAATTGGTTAGCTAGCCGACCTGAAGTGGATCATTTACGTCATCCTGCCTTTGAAACCTGCCCTGGTCATGAATTTTATCAACGTGATTTTAGTGGTGGTAATGGCCTATTCTCATTTGTATTAAAACAAGGCAACTTAGCCTCTGTCACTGCATTTGTTGAAAACATGCGTCATTTTAAAATGGGCTTTTCATGGGGCGGATATGAGAGCCTTATTTTAGGTGTATTCGGTATTGACAGACTGCGTACTGCAACAACATGGGATACCAGTAAACCACTGATTCGACTTCATATTGGCTTAGAAGATCCTGATGATTTAATTGCGGATTTAACTGAAGCATTCGAGCGCTTTAATGCTGTTATTGACAAATAACACGATAGATTAACAGCCAATAAAAACTAAGGGCCTTCTCAGTGAGAAAGCCCTTTTTTATATTTTTCAAATACAATTAAACGCGCTACAGCAATTTAGTTAGCATTAACAATAGACTGTAATACTTTACGTAATTCATCACTGTTAGCTTTAGATAATCCAATAATCACACTGGGTTTCTGACCACGAGTTTCAATTTCAACCTTGTCCCAAATAATACCGCTACGGTAATTAAACCCTGCAATTTTATTCCATGGTACTTCATCCGTGTTATTCCACAGTCTAAACACACCGGGGGTATTAATCGTGATTTTATCTTCATCGGTTATGATTTCTTGCGGAAGAAGTCGAAACCTAAACAGCAAAGAGGCCAACACTTCCGTGTTGAATGCCATGGACAACTGACCCACATCAACACTTATCTGGCTAAAGCGATAACGACAGTGCATGCACACCTTAGCACCAGCAGGTAATGTCCCATAACAGTCGGGGCAGACATGCTCTGATAAATACTCATGACAATGAGCGCATTTGAGAGCGCCTTCATTCAGTTCACTTTGGCAAAAAGGACAATCCATGTAATCACCATTTATTTGATAAGTTAACCATTAACTTAAGCTATCAGTACCTCAACTAGCAAGCCTAAAGCTAAATCGCAGGCTGCGGCTGACGATAAGCCTTTGTAGCCCACAGAGGTACAGTGGATAAACTGTGCTTGTAACTGCCAGATGTTTCTTTCGTTGAATATGAAACATACATTAAAGTTTGATTTTCTTTATCAAAAATACGTCTAATTTTCATGGTTTTAAAAAAGATGCTTTTTGATTTCTTAAATACAATCTCGCCTGATGCAGACATATCAATTTGTGCAATCATTTCTGGTGTAATTTCACCCGTTTGTCGACATGAAATAGCCGAATCGGACGGATCTGAAAAGCTTAAATCAGCTTCAATACTGGCAACATGACACGTTACACCTGAAACGATCGGGTCGACCATCATATTTAGCTTAATATCTTTGGTCGTAAAAACACCTAAACTGACTTTACCGACATCATCACTGCAACTCATTGTTAGCATGCTAGCCGCCACAACAAGTATTGCCGCAGTAGTTTTAGTCAGCGAAGGCAGTAACGCTTTGTTATTCAGTGTCGACTTTAATGGAGTAAACATCATTTCACTTTTCCTTAAGAATTAAATACTTTACCAGCCCAGCGCACAAGACCACTGGTCACACTACCAAAATGATCACCAACAACGATTTCTGCATCAGTAAATTGCTCGGCAATGCATTGATGAATAACCGGACTTTTTGCGGTGCCGCCAGTAACATAAACCACATCAGGCATAACGCCAGTCCCCTCCACCGCTTGCTTCATAATTGTCACCAACTTAGCAACGGGTTGATCAACCGCAGTTTCAAAATCAGTTTGATTTACCGGCACAGTAAATAAAGGCTCAATAAATGACAAGTCAGCGCTGTACTCAGACTGTGATGATAAACCTATTTTAGATTGCTCCGCTTGGCGTACAAACTGATAACTCATTTGATGTTGTCTTAATGATTTAAGACGTGTTAATAATGCAGGTTTTGACGAATCTTTAATTAACTCATCAATTAATTTTGCCGTGGTAAGCGAGCCAAAATCACGCTGAGCGCTGATATCATTTACCGCAACACCATTCCAAAACGGCTGTCTTGGTACGGTTAAATTGTTTTTCAATTGAGAACCAAGACCAAGGTGCGGCATAAAACAATTCATTGCTACGGCAATATCTAAATCGTTACCGCCAACACGTTGTCCACTATGGCCTAGTACATCTTCACTGCGATCTGTTTTGTGTTGTAAGTCTGGCCCCATTTTCACCATAGAACAATCCGTAGTACCACCACCGACATCAACCACTAATACGGTTTGATTACGTGTCATTGAAGCTTCATAATCCATCGCTGCAGCCATTGGCTCAAACAAAAAACTCACCTCTTCAAAACCCGCGCGTTTAGCTGCAGTTTCTAAAATAGTTTGCGCTTGTTGGTTGCTTAACTCTCCGCCAATGCCTTGAAAGTTGACCGGTCTGCCAATAACGGCTTTGGTAATAGGTTCATTGATCACTTTATTCGCGCGAGACATCACTTCTAACATCATAAGCGTCACGATGTCTTCAAACAGTCCTACCTGCTCAACTCTTAACCCACTGGCACCCAAAAATGATTTTGGCGAACGGACATAAAACCCTTCGTCAGGCAGCTCCAAATAAGCTTCAATCGCCTCAGGGCCAACAAAAACCACTTGCTCATCTGGGTAAATATCCAAATCATGGCGAACCATTCTTGCGCGGCTAAGTTGTGCAGAGCGCAGCTTGCCATATTCAGCTTTTAGCTCTGGTGCAATACGCTGATAAACAGCTTCGGCAATTAATTCTCGGTCCATTGCATATAAAGTCGATGATAAGAAATTACTGTCGCCATTGATCGGAATTAACGTCACTTCACCGTTTTTTTCAATTCCTACGGAACAATTAGCACTGCCATAATCAAACCCAATAAACATTTCTTACCACTCAAAAATTCAAATCAATGCTAAAAATAACACAAGCGCTATATAGGATCTTATAAAGTTTAGCGTTCACTGTTATTTCGCTGACATTTTCATCAATTGGTTTAATTTGCTTAATCAATTTGTTGCGTCTTTGAATTTACTGAAAACAGTGTTCACACTCAATGTGTTCACATAGCTGTCATATAACTGCAGTAAAATACCTTCCTATTTTTATTCATATTAAACAGCTGATTAGCTACCTCTATCCGATAGTACTATTTAAGCGCTACCTATTTAGTGATAGATTAATTTTTGCAGCATTGCTTTGCAGGAGCCCATCATGAACGAACCTCGACATCACAGATTTATCGATAAAGAACTCTCTTGGTTATCATTCAATGAGCGCGTATTGCAAGAAGCTTATGACACATCAGTGCCATTAATCGAGCGAGTTAGATTCTTAGGGATTTTTTCTAGCAATATGGATGAATTTTTCCAAGTCAGAGTGGCTGCAGTTCGCCGAGCTATCTTGGTATCGGGGATCAGTTCAAAGCAACTAGAATATCAAAGCTTGATGGCTAAGATTCAAGCTAAAGTATTAGATTTACAAGAAAAGTTTGATCAAATATATCCAGTGCTAATGAAAGAGCTCGCTCGCTGCAATATCTTTTTAATCAATGAAACTCAACTAAGCGAGTTTCATAGTGCCTGGCTTAAGAAGTATTTTAAAAATCAACTTAAACGACATATTGCACCACATATTATCAATGAAGATAGTGACTTGGTTCAGCACTTAGTTGATGGCACAACTTATCTCGTGGCCAGTTTACAAAGCGGTGAAAACAAAGAATACGCATTAATTGAAGTGCCGAATAAAAATGTACCGCGCTTTCTTGAATTACCTACTGAAAAAACTTCTAAAATAAAGCACTTAATATTGCTCGACAATATTATTCGTCATTGTATTGATGATTTATTTAGACCCTTTTTTGAATTCGATACCATTAACGTGTTTTCAATGAAAATGACCCGAGATGCTGACTACAATATCAGTAATGAACTTGAGCAAACAACTTTAGAGCGCATGACTAAAGGGATTAAGAAACGCTTAAAAGCTCAGCCTGTAAGATTGGTTTACGATAGAAATATGCCTGATGATATGCTCGAGATGTTAAAGTCTCATTTGCATATCAGCTCGACAGAATGCTTAGTTCCTGGCGGTCGTTATCACAGCTTTAAAGATTTTATGGACTTCCCTAATCCAAGTCGTAAAAAACTAGTCAATGAAAAGCTTCACCCTATTGATAGCAGTCAGTTTTTAGCCTTTGATAATAGCTTCGATGCCATTAGGCATAGAGATATCATGCTCAATTATCCATATCATAAATTCTCGCATTTCACAGAGTTAGTCAGACAAGCCGCTTATGATCCAGCAGTTAAATTCATTAAAATAAACTTATACCGTGTGGCTAAAAAGAGTCACATAATGCAATCACTTATTGATGCGGTTAAAAACGGTAAACGCGTCACCGCTGTAATTGAATTAAGAGCGCGCTTTGATGAAGAGTCCAATATTAACTGGACTCGCCGCTTAGCTGAAGCAGGTGTAAAAGTTCATCACGGTATCCCTAGTTTAAAAGTGCATTCAAAACTGTGCCTAATTGGTCGTAAAGAAGAGAATAAAACCCAATATTATTGTCATATTGGTTCAGGTAATTTCAACGAAGGAACTGCACGCTTTTACACTGATTTCTCGTTATTCTCAGCAAACCAAGATATTGCCGGTGAAGTAAAACAAGTCTTTGACCTCATTGAACGACCTTACCGCAAAGATGAATTCAACCATTTAATTGTCTCACCTTATAATTCTAGAAATAAGCTCATTGGTTTAATCAATAATGAAATTGAACAAGCTAAGCAGAATAAGCCTGCCAGTATTCAACTGAAATTAAACAATCTAGTCGACGACATCATGATTAATAAACTCTATGAAGCGTCACAAGCGGGTGTCAAAATCACCATGCTAATACGCGGTATGTGCAGTTTAATTCCTCAAGTCCCTGGGCAAAGCGATAACATTAAGGTTTTCAGTATTATTGACCGCTATTTAGAGCATTCGCGCGTTATGTTGTTTCATGCTGGCGGTGAACAAAAACTGTTTATAGGGTCGTCAGATTGGATGACACGAAATATTGATGAACGAATTGAAGTCACTACGCCTGTATATGATAAGCAGTTGAAACAGATGGTTATTGCTATACTTTCACTGCAATTTAAAGATAATACAAAGTCTAGGGTGATTAACCAGCAGCAAGACAACCGATATCACCCAAGAGGAAATAAACGAAAGCTTCGCAGCCAAGTGGCCATTCATCAATACCTCAATGGCTATGAGAAAAAAGTAACAAGTGCACTCGCTGCAATAAGTAACACAACAACTCATTGTTTAAATAACAATAAGAAACTACAAGAATTACCACAAGAGGCGTAGATTTGGCAGATGTTATTGCAGAAGACTCACAACATTTTGTCGCTATCGACATGGGGTCTAATAGTTTTCACTTAGTCATAGCCCGCGAACAAGATGGGCTATTACAAGTGCTGCACAAAGAAAAGCGCCAAGTGCAATTGGCTAAATATTTAGACAACCAAAATGTGCTAGATGAAGTTGCTATCGACAATGGTGTTCAGTGTCTTAAAGATTTCAGTCAACGTTTTTCAAACTTAGCCAAGACGCAAGTCAAAATAGTCGCAACCCACACACTTCGTGTTGCTAAGAACCGACAATCATTTTTAAAAGCCGCCAGAAAAATACTGCCCTATCCCATTGATGTGGTCTCAGGGCATGAAGAAGCTCGCTTGATCTACACTGGTATTGCCCACAGCCAAGTACTGAAACAGAAAAATATTGTCATTGATATTGGTGGTGGCTCAACAGAAGTCATTGTGGGGAATGAAAAACGCGCAAAACATTTAGCCAGTTTAAAATGTGGTTGTGTCAGTTATAACAAGCGTTTCTTTATTAATGGTCAGTTATCAAAAGATGCTTTTAAGCAGGCGATTTTAGCAGCAGACAAGCAGTTTGCAGGCTTAAGTCAAGTGTACTTTAATCAAGACTGGTCACTTGTATTGGGTAGCTCAGGTTCTGCTAAAGCCATTTCGCTTGCGATTAGTGAAATTACCGATAACGGCGAAGGCATTACTGCTAAAAACCTGCTGGCATTAAAGAAACACCTGATTAATATTGGCAGTATTGAAAAACTTGTATTTGAGCATTTAGATGACAGAAGAATCCCATTATTGGCTGCAGGCCTAGCTATTCTTATCAGCTTTTTCAGGCAGTTAGGTATTGAAAGCCTACAAGCAGCTAAAGGCGCTCTACGTGAAGGGGTATTGTACGAACTGGCTAAAATTGAGCAGCAAAATGATATAAGACAACGCACGTTATCAAGTTTAACTCAGTTATATCATACTGATTCAAATCAAGCGCTTAAAGTAACCAATACTGCGCTGACATTATTTGAGCAAGTCACAGAAAAGTGGCAGCTAACGGATTATCGCTGGCTTTTAGAAGGTGCCTGCCAGCTACATGAAATAGGTATTTCGATTAACTCAAAGTCTCACCATAAACACGGAAGTTACATTCTTGAAAATAGTGATTTACCAGGATTTAATCAGCAACAGCAACAATTATTAGCCTTGCTCGTTGGCAACCATAGAAAGAAAATCAATTACCTGTCAATCACCATTGCAGATGAAACACAGCGCCTTGCCTTTTTCAGATTATTGACCCTTTTGCGATTAGCAGTGCTATTTAATCTTGGCCGTACATCCAGTAGTTATCAGCACATAATAGTAAAAGCACAGCAGGCAGATTTCAATGTCATATTTTCTGGTGAGCAAGCCAAACATAATGAATTATTACTGCAAGATTTATACGCTGAGCAAAAGAGATTGGCCACAATTGGGATTAACCTCAGTTTTGGCTAGTCTCGGTTGTCATTAATCTGAACAGCTAGTTTTAAAACTAAAAAAGCATCCATATGGATGCTTTTTATACTTTGGTTAATCACTAAAACTCTGATACGAAGCTAGAAATTTAACCAATAAATCTTAGCGTGCAACATAAACTAGCTTACTTAACTTTTACTTTTCATTTTGCGCTTGTTTTAGTGACTCTTTGTCTTTACGACGCTGGGCAATCACTTGCTTTACTTCGCTACCAATATGCGCTTCGCCGCGCTGTTTCGCTAGCTGAACTTGGCGTTCACGTTCGATAAAACGTTGGCGTTGCTCATCAGATATTTTATCAATGCAGTGGGGACAACTTACTCCTTGCACATAAGCTTCTGATTGCATTTCTTCTAGAGTGATAGGCATACGGCATGCGTTGCACTGATCGTAAATGCCTTTTTCAAGGTCATGATTTACTGCAACTCGATTATCAAATACAAAGCACTCACCTTCCCACATGCTTTGTTCAGGCTTTACTTCTTCAAGGTATTTTAAAATGCCACCTTCAAGATGATAAACATCTTCAAAGCCTTGCTCTTTTAGATAAGCAGTCGATTTTTCGCAGCGAATACCACCGGTACAAAACATAGCTACTTTTTTGTGTTTTGCCGGATCAAGGTTTTCTTTTACATAATCAGGAAACTCTCGAAATGTCTCTGTTACTGGGTTAACGGCATCTTTAAAGGTACCGATTTTAACTTCGTAATCATTACGCGTATCAACCAGTAATACTTCAGGATCGGAAATAAGTGCATTCCAATCCTTTGGTTTAACGTAGGTACCAACGACTTCACGAGGGTCGATACCCTCTACACCCATGGTCACAATTTCTTTTTTAAGTTTTACCTTAGTGCGATAAAAAGGCATGTCTTCATCAAAAGAAAACTTACAGACAATATCAGCTAAGCCTTCTTGAGTTGCCAGCCATGCAAGTAACCCATCAATGGCTTGCTGACTACCTGCAACGGTGCCGTTAATACCTTCTTTAGCGAGTAATAAGGTACCGCGGATCTCAGCATTTTCCATATGGGCTAATAATGGCGCTCTAATGGATTCGAAATGAGGTAACGCAACAAATTTATATAAAGCACAAACAACGACTTGTGACATGGGGTTCTCCGCAAGCTGGAACTTAATTTCCAGAGCATTTAATGTAAGCTGACTAATGCAAGACTACTTAAGGTGACAGACCTCAAATAAAGGCGCGAAATTGTACCCTAATCACAGTCTTTACGGCAATTTAATTTGATTCAGATCACACACTTTGATGGTCAAGTTAGGATTTATCACTAACAATTCATTTATTAACCTTTTAAAATGAATCAAATACTTAAAAAAAATAACTCAAATTATGATCCTATATAGTTTTAGACGTTGCCCATATGCTATGCGCGCCCGCTTAGGGTTACACTTATCTTCATTAAACCCGCAAATACGTGAAATAATACTAAAAAATAAACCGACTCAATTACTCGACATTTCACCTAAAGGCACGGTACCTGTATTAGTGGTAAACACGCAGCAAGATACTGGCGGCGCTGGTGTAGACCATCACACTTTTGTACTAGAAGAAAGCCTAGACATTGTCCATTTTTCTCTAGGTAATTATCCTGCAGTCAATAGCGAATATTTATGCAAAGATGAATATGATTTATTAATTCACTCTCTAAATGATGCCAATGCTAAAACACTAATTGAAAAAAATGATAACGAATTTAAAACCTGGCTAGATAAATACAAATACGCAGATAGACACCTTGAGTATTCTGAAGAGTATTATCGAGAAAACGCATGTAAATTCATTGCATTACTGGAACAGAGATTAAGCGACTCCACGCACTTATTTGCTGACAGCCCTACCTATGCAGATTTTGCTATTTTTCCGTTTGTCAGACAGTTCGCCCATGTAAATAAAAATTGGTTTGAGCAGAGCCAATACTCCAAAGTGAGGCAGTGGCTAAAACTTCACATTGAAAGCAATTTATTTCAGGTAGTTATGCGTAAGTATCCACTATGGCTTGATGATATTAATCAACAAATGAGTTTAAAAAGCACACTATAGTTTAGTAACTGCTTAATTAAACAGCTCAACTTCAAACTTTTGTATAAATATTCATAAAAACCATTGAATTAGTAAGACTAATTAGAGTAAGTTATATCAACTTAAAGATGGATTTTTAATTGTTTTTACTGCGAAATCCTAAAATGAGATTAAGCTTAAATAAGTCTCTTTGCAGTAATCAAGGATGTAGACATGGAACAAATGGATTTGGTGATGTTATTAATACTGTTATTAAGTATTTTGCATATCATGTTTTGTCATCGAGCAATAACAACGGGTGCTCATATCGACAATGTACGAAGGTATCTATGGGGAACAATTAGCTTGATTTTTGGGCCTTTAGGTTATTATATTTATCAAAATTTACTCCCGCTAGACTCCTTAGACCCAAGTGAATAAAAGCTCAAGTATATGACGCTGATACATTACAGCGTCATATTTTATCTACAGATGTTTTCACCTGATAGCGCCGAATCCTTCACTATTTATTAAAGCCTATATTTGATGAATCAATACTCAAACTTATTAGACTTAAGCTCATTAGACTCAAGGTTTGTATTAGCCCAGATTTTATCTAAGCTAGTCATTTATCTAGGCTGAGCAAATATCAAAGAAAGCGAGCAAATTGACGTCCAGGCTTTAACGGTTTAACAGGTGCGTTAACTGCTGGCGTACCTACGTATAAGAATCCCACTATTTGCTCATCTTCGGCTAAGCCTAAACCTTCATTAACAACCGCGCTAAAAGCAAAGTCACCTGTGCGCCACACTGCGCCAAGCCCTAATGAAAAAGCCGCTTGCTGCATTGCCATCGTGGCACAACCTGCTGCCAGTTGTTGCTCAAGTAAAGGAACTTTAGGGTGCTGCTGATTTTTGGTCGCGATAGTGATGACCATCGGGGCACGGTGTGGCATATTTTTAGCTTTAGCGATAAAGGCTTCTTCAGCTCCGTTTGCAGTCGCTGCTTTAACAAAAATATCGCCTAACTTATTAAGACCATCACCAGTAGCAATGATAAATTCCCATGGCGTTAATGCACCATGATCAGGCACACGTGCGCCAGCATTAAGAATGAAATCAAGTTGAGACTCTGAAGGAGCAGGTTGAGTTAATCTCGGCGTTGATTGTCGGGTAAGTAATAATTCTGATGCGTCCAATGAAATGTCCTTTTTATCAATCACATTAATTAAATTCTGACTGATACTAACAAAAATCCCACATTGAAGTGGGATTTTTTAATGACTCAATTTATGACATAAAACGCTTTCGAATAAAGTAATCAACGCTAGTGTATCGGCCACCACCCATCATGAGTAGAGCCAGCAACATAAATAAATAGGTAATGGCAAACTCTATACCATTATTTAAGATAACAAAGTTACCTGAGCTAGTAAGCCATTCATAATTACCGTGCTGTTGCAAAATTGACTTCGCAGCAGCCAATTTTTCAGCAGATGCGGCAACATTATCATTCGCAAGCCAAGAACTAGCATCAGCAATAGCTAACCAGCCGTTATCAATGTGAACAGCAAATGCCGCAACCAACATGGTAAACATCATTGGAATAGCCACTAATCGAGTCGCTAAACCAACCAATAATAAGAAACCACCAAATAACTCAGTACCTGCAGCAAGTGCTGTCATCACCTCAGGCATTGGTAGTCCCAATCCCCAATCTGGATTACCAAACCATGCAGCAGTATCGCTAAAATGCGACAATTTATTATAACCTGCCTGCATTAATACCGGCGCAAGATAAATACGTAATGCTAATGGTGCTAAACCTTCAAGGTGTTTTAAAAAATTTAAAAACTGCTGGTAAAGGTTGGTCATATTTATTCCTTAAAATATTCATTCATTACGTCAATAGACCAAGCTTAGTCGAAAATTATTTCATCACAGGTAATTAAAACAGCCTAAAATAGTACCTGAATTATTTTATCTCACTTGAAAGATCACTTAAGTCAGTAATTAGTTCTTCCATTTTACCGGTAAAATGTTGCCTCTGTTTGGCGGATAAACTGCGATTAATATCAATCACCAATTGACCAAATAATCGAGAATTTTGATCAACATGTTGCTGGTAAACCTCTGACTTTAATTCATCTGGTGAGGTCATTAATAAACGCATACGTTGTTCTAATAAGCGTTCATCATCACGCATTTCAATCGCTTGTTGAAACTCTCTTAACCATTCAAGTCGATATTCGAGCCACATATCTAAGGTCGCAATGCGCTGTTTATTATAGTTTTTGACTAAACTTTGTTGTTCTGTAGATACACTGCCTAGCCAATCATCAATACGATCTAATATCTTGTCATTGGAATCTTCTAATAACTCTTGTTGTGTCTTTCCTGCATACTTTTTGTTTAAGTCTTTATTATCTTGTTTGAGCTGTTCAATCATGCCATTGGCTTGTTCATCAGATAAGCTTGCAAGGATGGGTAATAAATCAGGTAGGATAAAGTCGAAAATACGGAACCAGTGAGCCTTTGCATCCGTAACTTGTTGCTGCCACATTTCGGGCGTCACAGTTTGCGTTTCAATCGCAGTAGAAAGTGTATTGAGTTGTTGGCTATACCTTAATAATTCATCTTTTTGATGCCAGATGAGGAATTTATCTAGTAGAACATCAAATTGTTTTTGCTGACTCTTATCTAAAGTCACATATTCCTCGACCCGCCATTCTATGGCCCAATCAAGAAAAAAATAACTAAATTTAGTTGAGCAGCCAACTAAAAATACCACCAGCAATATTGGAACGAATGACTTCTTCAACGGACGTTCTCCTTAATCTTGGCTATTGATTAAGAATAATAGTCTTATGATATTAAAGATAGGTATTTGTTGAATAACGTAAAATATGAAGCTTTTACCTCAGCAATATCTGTCAGCTTGTTACCTACAATTGGTGCCTCAGCCTCCTTTCCCGTGTCTTCAACCTCTGTTCCTGCCATCATTAATGCCCAAGCGGCAGCAAACATCCAAAAACAATTAATGATTTGCCTTACATACTGGCTAGCGCCAACTTTAAGATTTGGTTGCTCAGCAAAATATTGTTTACATAAGCTGGTCACTTGATGCGAAGTTAATTGGTGAGTTGTCAAAACAGAGGCCAAATCAAACATTGGGTGACTGGCCGCACAATATTCAAAATCAATGCATTGCAATTTATCATCGCAAAACAACAAATTATAGGGTGATAAATCTCGATGGCAAAACTGAGGAGCTATCAAGCATGATTCCAAATCAGCCAACCAAGCATTCATCTCAACTTGTCGTTGCTTTAACTGTCTGAACGAACTCTGCCATTGTTGATTTTTTTCAACTTGAGAAATGGTTGTTAAAGACTCGAGGTAAACTTGCCATTGCTGCGTTAAGCTGATGACTTTAGGTGGCAAAGGTAGCCTTGATAACTCGCAGAGTAATTTTAACAGGTGCTCAACGGGGTCAAGTGCTTGTTGTTGCTTATTTTTTAATAGCGTTTGATCCTCTGCGGATTGAGATATTGGATTTAGATGAAAAACAGAATTAACCGGGCGTTCTCGGGAATTAAAGCCGTATTCAGAGTATATAGATGACCAATCAAACCTATCTTGCTTAATAAATTCGCTCAAATAAAACTGTTTATTAGCACTTTTCCAGATCAGCTTTGGCGCTAATTTAACTGCTTCAACCATCTGCCAGCAAATGACTTCATTGTCTCTATCACACCATTGTTGAACATTTTTATTATCACGCAGCACCCAATCTTGATGAAGCATGTGGAGCCGATAATTACTATTGCTTAAACCAGCAGATAGCTTAGTGACGCCAATACAATGTGAACTTATCTCATCCACTAAATTAGACGGCAGTAGTCTTTGAAATGATGCAGGCAATACAGACCAAGGATTAAATTTTTTCATCTATTTCTGCATTTTAGTTCAGGCTCCACTCTTGCTCCACTCTGGCTTTAAAGTCATTCTAAACGCCTTTATTTTGCTAGAGATAAATTAACGTCAAGGTTATCTTGCTGCATTTTCTTGCGCCACATGAAATAACCACTGACAGCCATGAACAGATATAAAATAAGTAAACCAGATGTGAGCATCAAGCCTTTCTGTAAGTATAAATAAATCGATAGTGAATTAATCACCATCCAGTAATACCAATTCTCAATGACCTTTTTCGCCACTAGATAGGTTGTCATCACAGCAAAGCATGTCGTTAATGCATCAAGATAAGGAAACGAAGCTGAGGTATTCGTTGCCATTAAATAACCTACGACTAGAGAGATTATGCTTGTGACGGCAATAATAATTAGATGTGTCTTCAGTGACCAACTGATAATGGGAGAAGCCGTGTTGTGGACATCGCTGGCACCATAACGCCACAACCAAAAACCATAAATAGCCATTGCCATGTAATATACATTCAGCAATGACTCCATCAATAATGAGACCTTCCAAAACAACACGGTGTAAATAGCCGTACTGACAAATGCTGCAGCCCAGCACCAGATATTAGTTCTCATGGCGAGAACTAAATATGCGATGGCCAATATGACAGCAACCGCCTCCCAGCCAGTCATAGCTGTGGCTTCAGCGATGGCCGTTTGTATTGATTGAAAAATCTCAGCAAGCATAATAAGGCGCTTCTTTTTCTATATTGTGCGAATTAACAAGTTTTATTCTGTATGGCTTAAATCTAATTCGCCACCGATAAACTTACATACAAAAACAGCCTTGCCCCACTTTTGATGGGCGGCTTCCATTTCTACCGCAAGCATTGACATCACATCTGCATATTCGCCACAGATTTGTGTTGCCATCGCATTGGTTTTTCTTTCAATATTTGAATAGCTATCAACACGACCAATAAACCATTTAATCGGATCTAAATAGTTTTCGTTAAATGGATACATACTGATTTCAGCAGTTAATTTCATCAGGAATTCCTTAGGTACGTCTCAATTAAAAATACCGCCATAGTCTAGCAAATTATGGCGGTATTTCACTGAAATACGTTGTAAAAATATATTGTTAAAACTATTGTAATTATTAAAGAAAATGATCTTTAACGATTACTCATTAACGCTACATAAACTTCACATCAAGGGTAATACCTAATTGACGAGGGTCGCCATAACGAACATATTGTTTGTCAGCCCAATCTAAATCTGGCTCGTTACCAAAGTAAAAGCCTCTTACACCATATTGCTCATCAAATAAATTCCTGCCCCACAGGTATGCTGACCACATTTGTGACTCATAGCCAATGCGAGCATTGAAGATAGTATAAGCATCGGACTTTGATTCATTACTGTCTGAGTAATAAAAATCACTTTTGCCACTCGCATTAAGGTTAGTAAACCAACCTGAATCACTGACATAACTCATACCAGCACTATAGGTAAAGTTAGGCGCATGCGCTTGGTCACGACCTGTCAAATCAATCACGTTGCCATACTTATCGTTATATTGATAATCACCGTATTCAGTTTCTAACCAACCAACACTGCCATAAAACTGAATATTATCTGTCGCATAGTATTTAAAATCAGCTTCTGCACCGTAATTTTTGGCGCTGCCTGCATTTTCTGTATACAGAATAAAGCGCTGCTGATCATCTGGATCTTGTTGTGACGCTGATACTTGCTGGTTTTGACGGTCCATATAAAATAACGCCATATTCGTCGCAACCACACCATCTAACCAAGATGACTTAAGACCTAATTCGTAGTTATATAAGATTTCAGTATCGAACTCTTTTTTATCAGCCAATTCCGGTGGTAATGTCATGTTAAAACCACCAGCTTTATATCCTCGTGCGATTCTGAAATAAGCATTATGATCTTGGTTTAAGCTTTTCGAAATCGCTAAATGACCGCCCCACATATTCTCTGTTGGGTCGAACTCATCACCGTTGCTATCGCTGTATTCACTTTCTCGGCGCTCTAAACGCACACCAGCAGAAAAGACATAACCGTCGCCAAACTGGGTATCTGTTTGAGCAAAAACAGCATAATTGGTTGCTTCATATTCAGATTGTAAAACCTCGTCAGGCCAGCCGTTATATTCAGAATATAAATCATTATCTTCTTTTAGATTCATACCATATAAACCCAATAACCAATCAGTTGAATCATTAAAGATTCGACCCGCTTCGTTTGAACTGATCCTAAACTCTTGTGAAATAGTTTTACGTTCGCCTTGTTTATCCCATGTGTAATCGTACACACACGGCTCAGTGCCAATAACAGCCCAACTGTCATCATAGGCTGGACATTCTTTAGATGCCCAATATTCAGGGTTAGCCCAGTCACCGTCATAATTATGATGATGATCAGTTTGCGCAAATGAGGTTAACGAGGTGAGTTCAAATTTTTCAAACTGAGAGAAAATAGCTTTTAAACCTACACCTGTGGTTTTTTGAGCATCAACACCTGGGGCATCTGTAATGGTATCAAAACCATTGTTATCCAGTGTCCAAGCATCATAACCATTATCAAAGTTCGCGTGTAATAGGGTTAAATCTAATTGGACATCATCAGATGCGTACCAGCGCAGTTTAGCTCTAGCCGTAAACTCGTCGCGGGCATTGGTATCTTCACGTTCAAGGTAAGTATTATCGCGGTAACCATTTTGAGAATGCTGCTCTAGAGAAACGCGATAAAGTAATTTTCCTGAATCAGAAATTGGACCAGAGCTGAAACCGGAGAATGTCTGTAAGTCGTCGTCGCCCATTGATACTTGAGCGCCATGTTCAAACACATCTGTAGGGTCATTACTTTTTAAATAAATCAAACCCGCTAACGCATTAGCACCGTATTGCGTACCTTGAGGCCCGCGCAAGACTTCAACTTGTTGCATATCGTACATGCTCGAAACCATGCCAATACCAGACAAGTCGATATCATCAACAATAAAACCAACCGATGAATTAGGTGCGCCTTGATACTCTTCTTGTTCACCCACACCACGGATTTGGAAATATTTAGGGCGAGAGCTGCCACCAGACCAGTTAAAGTTAGCAATGGAGTTCAAAACGTCTTCAAAATGTTGAGCGCCTTCATCTTGCAATTGTTGACTGTCAATAACGGTGACACTAGATGGCGCTTTTTCAAGTTCTATACTGCTAAAATCAGCATTAACAACAATCACTTCCATTTTTTCAGCGTCGGGAGCAACGCGTTCGATATTTTCTGTTTGAGCAACAGCGGAAGTTGATAAAGCAGCGAGAATGGCTATCGCAACAGGCGATTTAGATTTTAATAAAGACATAGGACCTCAAATAATAATTTTGAGATCCGGCAAGCATAGCGAATGAGTGATGTGCATCTGTGACAAACGGGTCTTATGTGCGTTGTGCTAACCGCGCTATCGTAACTGTGTTGTCGTAAATAAATGCAGCCTATTCCTACGCCGGTATGAGCCGGATCAGGTTCTAAGGGTTTGTCATTAGACATCTCAGTTAGCTCATTAATGAGCTAACACCCCTTGGCGAGGCGGATTATAAACGATTCAACTTAAGTACGACACTATTACCGTGAACTTTTCATTAACTATTTAAGTACAAATTTGTATCACACAGCAATAAAAAATATATAGCGATAAAAAAACACCCAATTAGGGTGTTTTTAATACTCAAAATACAGATTAGTTAGAGAATGCTTTACGCACGTACACATCAAAACGTGTCGCATTGGCATTAGGCGCTAACGCTGTTACTTGCATTTGCTGTTTGCCATGTAACTTTAACGACTTCCAACTTGTGGCCTCATCTTCGATAGTAAAACCGCTGACATCATACCAAGTGAACTTATATTGTAGGCGTAAATCGCTGCCAACTTGGCTCATAATAAGTGCTGAACCTTGTAGCAAATCCCCTTGAGTACGTACTCTTACTTGCTCAACGGCAACTTCTTGACCAAATGAGTAATTATCCACTCTCGTGACACCATTTGAACCCGCTGAAACCCCTGCAGTGTGATTGGCACAAGCAGACATCATTAATACTAATGTTACAACAACGATAGACAGTTTCATGATTGTTCCTCTGGGTACTATTTACTTATTAAGAATACTTATTAAGAATACTTATTAAGATTACTGTAAAAAATGGCTTATGTTTAATTTACACTTTATTGGTCTAATAAAAAATGGGCTCTAGCTGTTGCTATCAACTGCTTTCTATTAGTTTGCCAACAATTTATCGTTACGTGGGCGACTCTGCGCCCCTGACGAGTAATTTTACACTCTGCAAAGGTATCTTGGTGTAAGCCAGCACGTAAGTAATCAATTGAGAAGTCAATGATCTTAGGTACCTTCTTCGCCTGCATAAATACCATTAATTGCACAATCGCCGACATTTCCATAAAGCCCGCGATAACACCGCCATGGATGGCAGGTAAAATAGGGTTACCGATATTGTCGTCTTTTTGTGGCAATTTAAACACCATTTCATCACCGAAACGGTTAACACTCATGCCAATAAATTGCGTGTACGGCACTTTTGCCAGCAGATAACTGTAATCATTAAGATCAATAGCACGCTTCACAATATCATGAACGTTTAATTCATCGTCAACGAGTACTTCGCTGTCAGTTTTTGAAGAAGTGCCAGTACTAAGGTTTTTATTATCAGCGAGCTCATCGCTGGTGCTAGTGTCTCCCATTAATGCTTGGCGGAATTCTTCGCCGACCATTTCTGGACTTATTCGCATAAAAGAACCAACAGCATGAGCAATAGGATCATCAACACTGTCTTGATAAGCAATGGCTCTTGTAAAAGCAACGTTGGCTGATAAACGGTAACACTCAGCAATCGCATAAAGTGGCTTATCAGGTTCAGCGGGTTTCATATAGTCAACACGCAAATCCAAAGTTGGCGATATCTCTAGAGACTCATATTTAGCTAAAATTGCACTCACAACCGACGTACCTGATGCCGTGTCGATTAACGTAGTTACCACACCACCATGGATAACTCCGGTATCAGGATCACCAATAATATCTTGGCTGTATGGCAGTTCGAGTAACACATGATGCTCACTCGCCTCAAGTACACTAATGTTCAGGCGTCGACATTGGGCTAACTGGTTCACGAAACGAGTCGCAACTTGCGTTAGCGGAAAAAATTCACTGTTTATTTTCATTGGGTTAGAACTATCCTGCATGATTAAGCATTGAACCTAACGGTTTGCCGCCTACTAGATGCATGTGGATATGATAAACCTCTTGGCCACCATGCTTATTGCAATTCATGATTAAACGATATCCGTCTTCAGCTATCCCCGCTTCATCAGCAAGCTTTGCCGCAACAGACATCATGCGTCCTAAAGCTAACTCATCGGACGCTTTGATATCGTTAGTCGTTGGAATAAGGTGATTTGGGATAATTAAAATATGCGTTGGAGCTTGCGGGGAAATATCACGAAAAGCGGTCACCAACTCGTCTTGAAATAAAATATCCGCAGGAATTTCGCGGCGAATAATTTTACTAAAAATGGTTTCTTCGGCCATGGGTAATCATCCTTATCGTTATTTGTGAGGTGAACTTTACTATAGAGCGCGCCAACTAGATTATCTTATAGTATCAACTACGACCTTTGTCACTCCAGTAAATGTACATTTTAGATTTTGTCGTCTTGTACATATGCATTTGCACATTGGCAGTGATTTTGGCAGCATTGTGGTTCTTCTAGCTCGCATTTCTTTTTAGCAACACCAACTTATTTGGAAATTGTTCATGCATTATCACATCATTGCTATCGATCCTAAAGCGCATTTATTTGAAGTCACTCAAACAATTAGCAAAGCAAAACTGCAGCAAACACTGTCATTGCCTTCTTGGTTACCAGGAAGCTACATGATCCGTGATTTTGCAAGAAACCTAATCGATATAAAGGCAATAGATAAAAATGGGCAACCAATTGAGGTGCTTCAGCTAGATAAACAAACTTGGCAATGTCAAAACAGCGACAGTTTTATTAACATTTCTTATCAGGTTTACGCTTGGGACTTATCCGTGCGATCTGCTCACCTAGATACGACTCACGGATTTTTTAATGGCAGCAGTGTTTTCTTATGCGCTGAAGGGCTTGAGCAAGAAAAACACACATTAACCATTGAAAAACCAGTATTGCCTGAATTGAGTGATTGGAAACTTGCCACCAGCATGAAACGAACCTCTGGTGAACAATTTGGCTTTGGTGACTTCTACGCTGGTAGTTATGATGATTTTATCGATCATCCTGTAGAAATGGGCAACCTCGCGATTGCCAGTTTTGAAGCATGCGGCGTACCTCACGATATCGTTCTCAGCGGTAAACATCGCGCATCACTACCCCGTTTATGTAAAGACTTAAAAGCCATTTGCGAGTACCAAATAAACCTCTTTGGTGGCAGTGCACCATTTGAGCGATATGTGTTTCTTACCACAGTATTAGGCAATGGTTTTGGCGGTTTAGAACACAGAGCAAGCACGGCGCTAATGTGTTCAAGAAAAGATTTACCTACTGATATGTACCATGAAGTGAATAAAGATTATCGGGTTTATTTATCCTTATGCAGCCATGAATATTTCCACAGTTGGAATGTAAAACGGATTAAGCCTGCTGAATTCACCCCGTTTGATTTATCCAAAGAAGCTTATACAGAGCAATTATGGGCTTATGAAGGTATCACATCCTACTTTGATGATTTTTTAACTTATCGTAGTGGCTGTGTCGATCAAACTCAATATCTCACTATGTTAAGCGAGATAATGACCCGAGTATATCGTTCACAAGGGCGTTTTAAGCAAACCTTAAAATCATCAAGTTTTAATGCCTGGACTAAGTTTTATAAACAAGATGAGAATGCCAATAATGCCATTGTGAGTTATTACACTAAAGGCGCCTTGTTCGCCTTATTCTTGGATCTCACCATCAGAATTGAAACAGAAGGCAAACAGAGTTTAGATGATGTCATGCGCACGCTTTGGCAAGAGTTCGGTGCAAAAGGAATTGGCACTGAGATTAATACTCACCAACAAATTGTCGAAAGCCTGTTAAATCGCAATTGTGACGAGTTATTTGCTTACCTCGATAACACCCAGGATATCCCGCTTGAGCCTTTGCTTAACCAAGTCGGTATCACACTTCGCCTTAGAGCCAGTGCCGGCAATGCTGATTTAGGCGGTGGAGAAACCAAAGGTTATGAAATAGCATTTGGCGCAAAAACGAAACCTGAATCTCTAGGCCTTAAAGTCTTGACGGTTACCCAAAGCAGCCCTGCTCATCAAGCTGGACTGAGCGCGGGTGATTTATTGATCGCAGCAAATAACTTACAAGTTGATGCGCAATTTGAAGCACAATTACAATCAATGAGTTTGGGCGATGAAGTCACGTTAACTTGGTTTAGAAGAGATGAGTTAATGCAAGGTGTTATGACAATTAGCTCTGCAATAACTGATACCGTTAGTCTTGATATTCACGACCAAGAAAAACTGAATATTTGGCTGTAGCGCTATAGGCATTACCTAAATATCAAATAAAAATTGAATATGCTTTTATTTCTGAATATAAGACATATTCAATTATTTACAGCAATAAAAAAGGTGCCATATAGGCACCTTTTTTTACTGTAAATAATTGAGCTTTAACGTGTGTTAGCCGCGCTTAATTCTTGCACTCACTCTGGCTTCACTGTGGGCTTCTAACCAATACTTTTGCAAAGTTTCATTTTGCAGACCGGTGACAGAATCACCTAAGTTCCAAGCACCTTTCCAAATACCATCTGCAATTAAATGTACTACAGCACTTTCAATCGCTGACACAACACAAAGGCTTACAGGTTCATTTGAGGTGTAACCGACTTCAGCTTCTAGTAAATCTTGAGCGTCAATAAACTTAAATACACCAGCGGTGATTTCTTTTGAAATTACCGATTTAGTTGTAGTAACACTACTTAAAAGGCGACCAGTTCGAATATCAACTGCACGTAGGTTTACAGTAATACTATCCACACGATACTGACCAGAAGCACCAATACCTAAATATCGCGCGCCAGCACCACCTGTTTTGATGTTAGTGTCATAAGCAACAATACCGCCTTCCATCAATACTTGGGCGCTGTTTAATTGAGGCAGTTTATTCTTATTACCATTTAAGCCAGCACGTAAAATTTTACGCTCGGTTAATAAGTTTTGCAGCCCTTCTCGCTCAACAGGTATAAACCATGCAGAATCATTCAATGATTGCGCTAAAAATGCAGTTCCAGATTGCGGCACCGCAGTTGAAAAGTTACTAGACGGGATTGGTTTATATTGACCTGTTTGATCTCTAAAGTCATAAACTGCAGCAATCATGGCACCTTGAGGAAAAGGCAAGCTGACCAAATCGTAGTAAGTCTCACCTTTTGGCATTAAACTCGATGTTGCGTCTATGTCTGCAAACTCATCATCAACAGAAGAACATGCTGTTAACGAAAGAAGAAATAAACTGACTAAAATCTTATTCATTTTATCCTCCTGTAGACACTAGGCCGCCGACTTCGATTATCGTCGTTTCACCCGTTAGTAGATCTGTAATATGTACGAGTAACGTTCCATCTTCATTAACAACGTTAATTTCGAAGTCATCGGTTTTAAGATAACCTTCATTACCATTAGCTGCATCATTAAAGAGTTGAGACATTAACCTAGATTCTAACGAGCTTGCTAAACGTTCCAAAGCTGTTGGCGCGACATATCCCGTTCCACCTGAAGATTCAGGCTCATGATCATTTTGAGCAAGTGCATTATTTAATAAATACTGACCATTTAAGTAGCTACCACCAAAAGCGGGATTAACCGGAGTATAAACTAACTGAGTGGCGCTAATATTTGCCGAAAAAACTAACGCCGCGGAGGTAAATAATATTTTTTTCATGTGCGGTCCCTGCCTATATTTCATCGGGAGCTAAGTCTGGGTCTAAAAAAGCTCCCAAAAGCGCCCGTTCATTTTCCTGTTTAATCAGTGTGTTAACTCTTTTCGCAGCATAATTTGCTTGATCATCCAAGTTTCTACTGATTGGGGAAACAAAGGTGACGAAAATAGTTTTTCGATTCTGTTGAATCAACATTTTACTACCGCTTCTGGCAGTAGCTTGTTCGATAATAGTAATGCCTGAATGTTTCGTTATTCCGCCAATATCTCTATAAGCCCCGACAAACTGACGATAAAAACGATGCCCAAGACGTGTCATTGCACGATTTAGAATGAGTCCATCGATTAAGTCAGTTTCATCTTTAGGAATAGAATCACTCGTATCTTGAGGTTTTACTTTAATTTCTTTTTGTATATTTTTATCTGTAGCAGAGGTTACAGGCTCTTTAGCATCTTCTTGACGTTGAGCCTGTGTTTGATCAATCACTTCATTTGGAGCTTTATTGATGGTCTCTACTGTATCCACAGATTGAGATACAGAAGAGTTTTCAGCAAATACGTTGCCTGAAATTAATAGTGTTAAAAACATCAAATTGATGTTTTTCATACTCTAACCTCATGCATATGAGTTTGTGCCCAAGCAATTGCCTGGCCTCGACTTGAAACACCTATTTTTCTAAAAGCACGATATAAATGTGTTTTAATGGTACTTTCACTGACAAACAGTTGGTTAGCAATATCCAAGTTTGTGCTACCTGATAGTAAAGCTTGTAGCACTTCCCTTTCTCTAATCGTCAAGTGCTCACTCTCATCATCAGCAATATCACTCAATAATGATTTATGTAAATCATTCGGAATAATACTTCTTCCTTTCAATATTTCATTTAATCCACTACTAACTTGACTTAATTCTGCATCACAGTAAAAAACACCGGCAGTTGTAGCAGGATGAATTAGAAATTTTGCATCGACTTGCTTAGGAAAGTTTAAAAAAACAGTTTTTACAGCATAATGTTCCCTTTCTATCAATTTTTGTAATTGATAGACCTGCTGTAAGTCAATTGTCGCTAAATCAAATACGACTAGAGAATTTTGATGAGATGACAGTTGCGAACTCATTGTTGCTGGGGTGGCTTTAGCTAACTTCACAAGAAACTCTTGCGGCCAACGACAGTCTAATAAATCAACTAATAACTGAGAACGAGAAACTATCATCCAATTGACAACTTTAAACATTAATTACACTCCATTGTGACTAGATGATTAAATTGAACATGAATTGATAAATCATTTACAAGGTAATCTGACAATCCAAGTACAGATAACATTAACTTGTAAAGCAAAGAGCTAGCACTTAACAACGTACTAGCTCTTGTTAAATATTATCAAGGTAGATATGTAATAACTATTAGCCTAACGGGTGTTTTTACTTACTCCAATAGACGAAAGTATTACGATATTACATGCCTTGGTTAACCGTAATGTTGTTACCCGCACCTGAGGTTACTGCAAATGAGCTGTTACCATTACCTATTTGAGATACCGATACAGTACTACCTGAACTCATGTAACCACCAGCGAATGAAAGGTTGCCTTCACCTGTTTGAATAACTGAAACAGTGTTAGAGTCACCCATTATTGCACCAGCATATGATTCATTTAAATCACCAGTCTGAACTAAATCAACTGTAGAACCTAAATCATCAGTCAAAGTGAATGAATAGTTGTCATTACCAGCTTGAGTAACGTTAACCATATCGCCTGCACCGTACTGTTCGTTTTCAGCGGTATTTAAATCACCAGTTTGGGTTAATGTTGCTTGGTCACCAGCACCAAACTGTTGCGAAGAAACCATGTTACCTAAACCGCTAGGTGTAGAAGTTTGTACCACGGTAGCAGTATTATCAGTCCCTGATTGTGCCACCCCTGCCTCATTAGAATCTTCATTTTGAGTTACAGAAGCTTCATTATTATCACCTAATTGTGCAGTAACTGCGGTGTTCGCATTACCAGTCTGAACAACGGTAGCCATATTTGAGATAGAGAAATCTTGAGCAGTCGCTGCAATGTTATCGTTACCTGTTTGAGTAATGACTGCAGAAGTATCATCACTACCTGCACCTAACAAATGGTTGTCAGTTCGTTGCCCTATTAATGCATCATTACCTGAGCCAGTTTGATTAACAGTACCGACAGCAGCATTAGAAACAACTTGAACAATCGCAGCTCTATTAAAGCCAGAACCGCCACCATATTGGTTAATCGTTGCCACAGCATTATCTGATTGAGTATTTACTGCAGCTGCATAATCATCATTACCATACTGATTAATTGTTGAATTAGCTGTATCACCACTATCTTGAATAATACGACCCCAGTTATTATCACCCATTTGAGTAACAGTGGCTGCAGCATCAAGGCCGTTATTAAATCTTTGTTCAACTGTTGCTAAGTTACCAGCACCAACTGACGTAATTGTCGCTGTTGCAGAATCTGTTGCGTCATGCTGATAAACACTACCCATATTTTCAGAACCATCTTGGGTAATAAAAGCATGTGAATTAGTGGTATCAGCTTGTTCAATACTTGCAACACTGTCAGAGCCGTACTGCATAATAGTCGCATCATTATCCATGCTATTTACGACTTGCGTTACGGTTGCAGACTGGTTCGTCCCCATCTGCTCAACCCATGCTTCATTATCATCGCTAGATGCATTAACAGAAGATGCTAAAACCGCTGCCGAAACAAGTATTGCTAATTTTGAATATTTCATGTCGTCTTTCCCTTTACTGAATTAAATTAAAGATTTCCTTGGGTTACTTGGTAATTCTTAAAAGCACCCACCTGATGAAACGTTATATCGTGATTTGAGCCTAATTGGTTGATCTCAATATTGTTATAGAAACCAGCTTGGGTTACTTCAGCATTGTTGTAATCTCCTTCTTGATATAAATCGATAGAAGAACCAACCCCACCTTGCCCAACAAACGCTGTATTATTTGTCCCTATTTGCATTATTTGTAATTCTAAATAAGCACCAGTTTGTATTACTTCTGCGCTATTTTCTTGCCCTTGTTGCTGTACATTAAGAAAGTTGCTTTGACCAAATTGATTCACGTTTGCCACATTACCTTGCCCAGACTGACTTACAATCAAGTCATTAGACCAACCAAACTGCGTAATTGTTGCCTCGTTAAACCCATGGGACAATTCATCAATCTCACTGATATCTTGACCTGCAAAACTCGGAAATGATAAGCACAATCCAATAGCACTTAATACGGCCATTTGAAACATACGAAAATTCGCATTATATCCATTGCAGATTGAACACTTATTCAAGGTCATGCTTCCTGCCTCCTTGTTTTTCGATGTATATCAATTATGACTTGATATATGAACTTTTAAATCCGCCCCGAGTATTAAAGGGAGCTATACCAATAGGTTAAAAAAATTCTCAACCCCCACTTTAGTACTAGACTGACAAATAGCACTAATAGAGATAACAAACTGTTATTAAAGGCAAAAAAATTATTGAGTTACTTAAAGGGGATATTACGAAAGAATGAGGAAGAAACTATAGACGGCAAGAAGCATCAAACTCTATTGCATTCAAATAAGTCAACTTAGCAGTAAGTACATAACCCATATAAGCAGAGTTGCGCACGTACTTTGCCAGAACTTAATTGGGTTTCTTTGAATAAAAGGAATGAAGGTTTTAGAGTCGGTTTGACTGGGCGTAGTTAAGGCGTGAATGAACTCATTGGTGTCAACAAAACGTAATGATGGCTCAACTGATAAAGCCTTTTCTAATGCTTTATCCATCCACTCTGGCACCATAGGGTTGGTTTTATACACAGGCACATAGCATAATTTAACAAAATCATTTCGACTATGACACTTGGCTAATTGACCTTTAAAAGGTGGTTCACCCGCCAGCATTTCATAAGCTATGACTGCAAATGAAAATAAGTCTGCCCTACCATCTGATTGATAACCTAAGATCACTTCAGGCGAGGTATAGTCTGCGGTGCCAAGAATTTGATCGCGTTTAAGTGGTGTATTAATTTCAGCTATACCTTTTATATGGCAGGCGCCAAAATCAATAATTTTAACCACACCTTCACGAGTGATAAAGATATTGTCAGGTTTCAAATCTTGATGAAGGGTTTCTTTACGGTGAAAGGCACGAATACCAGTTTCAATTTGTTTTAATAACTGCAGCACATCTTCAACTGGGCCACGTTGATGCTGCACCATCCAATCGGCGAGGCTTAACCCTTGTAAATATTCAGTAAGATAATATAACGCTGACTTATTCAGGTGATGATCGACGACTTTCACCACATGCTGACTACTTATTCTGTGACCAATCCAACTTTCAAGCATAAAACGCTCAATATAAGCAGCATCATCAATATAATTAACCGATGGGGTTTTCATGCAGCGTTCTTCGCCCAGCTTATTTTGTACAATATACACCTGGCTTCGCTGACTTTGATGAAGCACCTTAGTGACTTCATAATCATCGAGCTTCATGCCAACCTCCATGGGTGGCGGAAATGGACGACTAGACAGTTTTTGGTATACATCATCGATAGCTTGGGTGGGCAATTGTTTTATGCTGATAAGTTGTGCACTTAAATTATCGCCACTGTCCAACTCATAAGCTTTATCGACTAGGTTTTGACAAAAGGTTTCACAGGCATCATCTGTTAATAAAGGGCTTCTCTGTTGAAATTTTACTAAACTTTTCAATAATTCATGATCGGTCACCACATCATGAATTCCATCCGTGGTTAGCAAATATATGTCATCAAGTTCAATATTAAATTGTTTGTAATCCACCTCTAAATTGACATCCATCCCTAACGCACGGGTTAAGTAACTGGTAAATTCATTAACAGAAGTACTATGATCACGGCTAAGTTTAACAAGTTGACCTTGGCGAAAACGATAAATTCTTGAATCACCAGCATGTAACATGTGCGCCGAGCAAGATTTAAATACTAATGCGCTGAAGGTACAAACGTAACCTTTACGCGCATCACGATAGTCTTGACCTAACCCATAAAGCCAGCGATTTAATGCTGTTAAAACACGGGTGCTGGAAGTCAATACGCTCCAAGACTCAGGTGTTGAATAGTAATCAGCGATAAAGTTAGACACACTAATAGCGGATGCCTTAGCACCACCTTCAGCCGCACTTACTCCATCGCTGATGACACTCACAATTCCTTTTGTCGTTAAGGTCAATCCCGTAGGTATTTTAATCCCAATTGCATCTTCGTTTTCTGGTTTACGGCCTTTGCTCGACACTTGTCCAGCAAACACTGCTAATGCGCCAGAGATGGGTAATTGTTCTTGTTTTTCTGGGCTAGATTGAATCGACTTAGATGTGATTTTAGAGCGGCTAGTCTCATGTTTTGTCATAGCATCAGTTTCAGACTCTACATTTTGTTTAAGATTCAATTGCATCTCAATCCTTTAAAAGTCTAACACCGTAAAGTGGATACAATACGGTGTTAGCTGTTGATATAAAAGCTTAAACACTAGGGCCGGTTCAATGCTTTATGATGATTAACCTAGCGCTTTAGTTAACACTGATTAATGTCACCTCACCTTTTTCATTAACTTCTGTCATATGACCTTTAGGTTCTGCCATAAAGAATAAAGTGATAAACCCAAGTACGGCACTCACAGCAATCACATAGAAAAAGGTTGATGTGGGCACCATCGAATAAACGGTCAGAAAGAATACTGCACCGACATTACCATATGCGCCTGTCATACCCGCAATCTGGCCAGTTAAACGACGCTTAATCAAAGGAACTGCAGCAAATACCGCACCTTCGCCACCTTGTACAAAGAAAGAACAAGCCATAACTACCACAATTGCAACTGGTAATGACCAAGTGCCATCAATTTGCCCGACGGCAAAATAACCCACCGCTAAACCCGCAGTTAAAATTAATAAGGTATTCTTTCGGCCAAACTTATCACTTAACCAACCACCGCCAGGACGAGACATTAAGTTCATAAAGGCATAGCTTGAAGCGACCATACCTGCTTGTGCCATACCCAAACCAAATGTTTCCGCAAAAAATAACGGCAACATAGACACCACTGCCAATTCAGAGCCAAATGTGGTGAAGTACAACACATTTAACACCGCTACTTGCTTAAATGGATAACGCTCAAATTCAGGCACTTCTTTAACAAAAATATCCTTGTTAACCTGATAAGTCTGATACAAATCGACAAAGAATACTCCTACCAACGCAGCATAAATAATGTTAGTGGTTTGCTCATCTAGCATACTGACGCCAGCAGGAGAAAGCTTCCAAGCAAGTAACGCAAGGGTTGCATACATAGGGATTTTCATGAAGATCAGTAAAGCAAAATCACCTTTACTGGTGACTTCCAAGCCACCCGCTTTTTTAGGCTTAAAATAAGTCGAACCTTTGGGTGTATCGGTGACATTAAAATAATAAACAAAAGCAAACACTAAACTCATCAAGCCTGTTAGGCCAATGGCATAGCGCCAACCATCTTCACCACCAAAAAATATGGCGATAGCAGGTAAAGTAAATGCCGCTGCTGCACTACCAAAATTACCCCAACCACCGTAAATTCCTTCAGCAGTGCCAAGCTCTTTCGCTGGGAACCATTCACTAACGATACGGATCCCAATCACAAAACCCGCGCCAATAAAACCAATTAAAAAACGCGCTAAAGCTAACTGCTCAAAGGTATCTGCTACAGCAAACATAAAACACGGTATCGAACACACACCCATTAACACTGAATAAGTGAGCCTAGGGCCATATTTATCCGTCACCATACCAATGATAATTCGAGCTGGAATCGTTAACGCCACGTTTAAAATGAGCAGGGTCTTTATTTGTGATGTAGTCAGACCTAAGGTATCTGCAATCACACTGAGTAAAGGTGCAGCATTAAACCAAACCACAAAAGTGATAAAAAAAGCCATCCAGCTTAAATGCAGCGTTTTCATCTTGCCCGAAAACGAAAATAAGTTAAATTTTTCAGCACTCATATAAAGGCCCCTTATGACTTAGCCAAGATCAGAACTTGGCCAGCTTCTTTTTTAATTTCATAGGGAGAAGCCACTAACGCTTCATCTTCGATACAAATACCCGTTTCAAGGCTGTAATGTTGTTTATAAAGCGGTGATGCGACACATAACACCCCTTCCATATCACAAATTAATCCTCTCGCTAATAAGCTCACGCCAGTAGCAGGGTCAACATTATCAATGGCATATAAACCATGTTGACCTAAATCAAATATTGCGACGGCTTTTCCTGCAACCCAAGCTGCAACACCGGTTCCTTGAGGCAAAGTAGACTCATTACACACGTTTACCCAACTCATACTAATTCCTCCGCTACCGCTTGCTTGTTTTGTTCAGTGGTGATGTCTTTAATCGCAATATTTCCGGCACCTGAAGATTCAGGGCTTAACGGGAAACGTTGATCACGAACTCGTTCATATAAGTGTGTTTCACCATCAGGTTTAGCATCAGGGTTTACGAACTCATTAAAGCGAGATAAAAACTCTGGTTTTTCAAGACTGGTCTTCCATTCACACTGGTAGGTATCAGCAACATTATTCATTTGTGCATCAAGTTCTGCAGCAATGCCTAGGCTATCTTCAATTACGACTGACTGCAGGTATTCAAGACCACCTTCTAACGACTCCATCCAAACAGACGTACGTTGAAGCTTGTCTGCCGTTTTAATATAGAACATTAAAACGCGATCAATGTATTTAACTAAGGTTTCGGTATCTAAATCTGTAGCAAATAAATCACCATGGCGTGGGCGCATTCCGCCGTTACCCGCTACATACAAGTTCCAGCCTTTGTCTGTTGCAATCACACCGATATCTTTACTCTGCGCTTCGGCACATTCACGAGTACAACCCGAAACAGCAAACTTAATCTTATGAGGACTACGCAGGCCTTTATAACGATTCTCTAAATCAATCGCAGTACCAACTGAATCTTGAACACCATAGCGACACCATGTGCTTCCCACACAAGATTTAACCGTTCGCAGTGATTTACCGTAGGCATGACCTGTCTCAAATCCTGCATCAATGAGTTTATGCCAAATAATCGGCAAGTCTGACAATTTTGCGCCAAACATATCAATACGTTGACCGCCAGTAATCTTAGTATATAAGTCAAATTCTTTTGCAACAGCGCCAATAGCAATTAAGCCATCTGGCGTGATTTCACCGCCCGCGACACGTGGCACAACGGAGTAAGTACCGTCTTTTTGTAAGTTACCTAAATAGGCATCATTAGTGTCTTGAAGCTGCACATGACTGCTTTCTTGGTTTAATACATATTTATTTTGTAATGAAGCAAAGATTGAAGCGGCAGCAGGCTTACAAAGGTCGCAACCAAAAGTAGTTCGCTGACCTGTTGGGGATTTTTTACCGTGCTTGGTAATTAAGGTGTCAAAGTCAGTAATTTTCTCTACCTGACATAAATGATAAAGCGACTGTCTATCATGCTCAAAATGTTCACAAATACCGGTGTTACATTCCACGCCTTCAGCAATCAATGCTTGATCCATCACTTGTTTTACTAGCGCTGAACAACCACCACAACCTGATGCTGCACGTGTACAAGACTTAATTTCTGCAATGGTGTGATTGCCTTCTTTCACTGAATTAACAATGTCAGCTTTAGTCACTTGATGACAAGAACAGATGATTGATGTGTCTTTTAATTCAACCGCAGATTCATCACCTGTCATCAGTAATTCAACCGCATTACCTTCAATTTCATCTTGTGAAAGGTAACAATCTAATAGACGGTTATAATCGCTGTTGTCACCAACAAGCACAGCACCTTTTAAATACTTGCCAGTTTCGTCTAGCCACAGCTTTTTATAAATCCCAGACTGGTTATCTGACAGCTCAACAAACTGCGCATTTTCAAAGCCGCGACTTTCACCAATTGCAGCAACATCCACACCCAGTAATTTAAGCTTGGTGCTCATGTCTGCGCCAGTAAATGTCGTCGTTGAATCTACCTCATTAGCACTGGCTGCGATATGTGACACTGCAACACGCGCCATTTGATAACCTGGTGCAACTAGGCCAAAAATTCGATTCTGCCATAATGCACATTCGCCAATGGCGTATACGTCTGGTGCAGAAGTTAAGCAGTTATCATCAATGGTAATACCGCCGCGCTCGCCCATGGCTAAACCACTTGAACGCGCTAATGCATCCTGGGGGCGAATACCAGCTGAAAACACAATCATGTCGGTTTCAAGGAAAGTGTCATCATTAAATGTCATACGGTGCATGGCTGACTCGCCATCAACAATCGCCGTCGTCGCTTTTGAAGTATGAACAGAAACACCCAGCTCATTAATTTTGCTTTTCAGTAAATCGCCAGCTTTGTCATTTAACTGTACAGGCATTAATTGCGGTGCAAACTCAACAACATGAGTGGTCACACCCAATGCCATAAGGGCATTTGCGGCTTCTAACCCTAATAAGCCACCACCTACAACCACACCCACTTTAGACTGGCTGGCTGCGGCTTCAATATCTTGTAAATCTTCAATGGTACGATAAACCACACAGCGTTCACGATCATTACCGTTAATCGGCGGTACAAAAGGATATGAACCCGTTGCCAACACTAAGCTGTCATAAGTGCTTGTTACGCCATCTTCAGTAGTAAGGGTTTTATTTGCTGTATCAAGTGCTGTAATACGGGTTTCGAGGTGTAATTTTACGCCCCAATCTTGATAATCTTGCGCACTTGTCAACATCAGCTCATCAGCGCTGCCGGTTTCAAAATACTTAGATAACTGCACACGGTCATATGCTGGACGTGGCTCTTCACCAAAAACTTCAATATCAAATTGATTTTGTAAGCCTTGAGTGCATAACTGCTCAATAAAATGGTGCCCGACCATGCCATTTCCGATCACAACAAGTTTTGGTTTTACACTTGTCAGTTTCGTTGAATTCGACGTTCCTGTTGAATCAGCCATCGTAGGCTCCTTTTTTATTTTGAATTGAAAACAAAAAGGCGCCACTCTCTGAATAAACAGAGATGGCGCCTTTGCCTAAGATTCAAATTTTAAATTTTAAAAATATAAACTAAATAACATGCATGATGATAACGAATTCAAGTTCGAGTTATTCAGACGCCATTGCCTGCGGTAACACTCATCATGATTAAATTAATGATTACGCTTAACACTTTATGCTTTACCTAACTAATGCATTGACTATTGCATTGACTATGCCAATCAATAAATTAACTTAAGCTTCTGATTTTATGTGAAATATTAAAGCTTCCTGTTAACAACTTTACGCTTCTTTGTTCACCGCAGGAGCATTTGCACCAAATTGATGCATTTTCTTTGCCTCAAGTTGTTGCGCTGCAATAATGACTTGTTGTGCCATGTCAGCCAAACTGATGCTTTTACTCATTGCCTGTTGCTGAATTAATTCATGTGCTTGAGACTCAGAAAGTCCTTGTGTTTGTAAAAGTGACTTTGCTTTAGATAATTGCTTTAATCCAGTGCATTGCGCGTCAAGCAGTTTGACTTTCTCCAGCATATTAGAGGCACTGTTAAAACGAATTTTAGCGAGGCCAACTAAAGAGTTTAATCGCTTTGGGGTCATTTTTTCTGGCACAAAAGTGACTCGACCACATTTCAGTAAATTCTCTAGATGCGTTTCATCCCAAGAGTATGCATTGACAATGATCGGCAACGCAGTACTTGCCAGTAATCGTTCAATAAATACTTGCTGTAATGGTTGTAATGCCTCAGTGAAAAAAACCAAACATAAACCATTACCTTTCAAGGCTTGGCGCTCTAATTGACTCAATGATGTCATCTCGATACAAGGCTCTTCACTGCTCAGTTCAGACATGCAATCAAAAAACAAATCTTCATTTTTAAACGAAGGATCACGATAAACTAAATTAACCATGGGCTAGCTCCTAACTTTCTGGTTAAACAACAAATTTGATAACGTTAAGTTCAGTTGCTTCATGTTCTTTGTTCACAAAAATTTGCATTAGCATTGAACGAGAACATAAACATTTCATCAGGCTGACTGAATGTATTTTTCAAAGAGTTACTATTGTTACGAAGCAGCCAATCTTTGTTCGCTCTTTTTATCGATTTATCAATAGTTAATGAAGGCGACAATAAGACATAAACCAATGCCATAGTTGCAGTTATACTGCTGATTGCTTGCTGTAACTGTAAGTCAGTCAAATCAGTTTCTTCAATGTCAGAACCGCGCCATAGTTGTGCAAGTAAGTAAGCAGGTAAATCAGACTGACCGACTTTTGCACCAACAAAAGCTTCGAGTTGAGTGGGTAATTCAAACTGAGTGCTTTGAGGTAAAAATGTTGAACCTTTAGCACTAAAACGAAGCATGCTCACTTGAGTCGCTACTCGAGGATTTATTTCGGTTTCACCCTGCAAGCCTTTAAAAATAGCAATGTTCGGTGGTTTACCTACTGCGCTAGGCAAGTGATTTTCAGCCAATAATGATGCTACTTGTTGGTGCTGTTTATCTAAACCTGGATGAAAATAACTGCGTAAACTGAACGGCGAATTGGTTGGGTTGATGCAGCGCACTGACATCTGGATCAAGCTGCGTAAACCTAATTCTTGATGCAAACGGCGACAATCATTTAATACCGGAACAATATCTGCGGAGTTAACGTATATGATCCCTGAACTAGCAAGATTGACTTTCGCTTGTTCGGCGGTAAAACAACGCGGGATATCTAATGCAGAAATAAACCCTTCAACATGTCGTCGGTGAGGCAATGATTGACTATCACCGTGTAAAATAATGGTTTGACCATTTTTGGCTAAGGTTTTAGCCGCTAACAATAACCAAGGTAATTGCTCTCTCTTACCTGCATAAACGGGCCAGTCAATATCGGCCTTAATCGATTGCCATTCTGCGGGAACTAACTTTTTAAGTCCGCAAGTGACACCCGCTAATTCTTCGATTGATTCACCACGAACCCGCATTAACATCATCGCTGCAGCCATTTGACTGCTTGAAACATCGCCTTTTGCAAATGCGGTTATCAGATGAGAAGCTTCAGCAAAATTTAAGCTGCGACTACCTTTGATGCCTTTACCCAATGTTTTAACTAATTTACGATGGTCAAAATCTTCAGATTCGAGCATTGCCTGTGTGTGTTGTTCAACCATTAACAACCTCTGCCATGTCATATCGGCCAAATGCATCTGCACTGCGATCAATATTATTAAGTAATTCAGTCAGCTCTTGCCCTACTGCAACCACTTCACCAATAATAATTAACGTCGGGCCACTGTCTTTAATTAAACTGGCTTTGTCAGCCATATTGCTAACGGTTGCAAACGTGACTAACTGATTAGGTCTGCCACCATTGGTAACAAATGCAACGGGTAATTCAGCTGGTGCATCGACGGCCATTAAGCCTTGCGAAATTGCAGTAGCTTGCTCTTTTCCCATATAAAATACGAGGGTCGATTCCGCAGCAAGTAATGCTTTCCATTGTGTGGGGGCTTGATGATTGCCTTCACTGATAAAGCGAGTTCCTGTCACCAAAGTAACCGAGCGTGCAGTACCTCGATAGGTTAATGGTATGCCAGTTGTTGATGCGCAACCTAAAGCCGCTGTCACCCCTGGAGTGAATCGACTGACAATGCTTTTTTTAGCAAGATATAACGACTCTTCAGCGCCGCGGCCAAAAATGTGTGGGTCGCCACCTTTTAAACGCACAACTTTTAATCCTTGCAACGCAAGTTTTGCAAGTAAGGCATTAATATCATCCTGCTTGTAGCTAGGTTGACCACAACGCTTTCCAACAAAGTGACGTTGACAATCTGGTGACACTAAAGAAAGGATATCGCTACTGACTAAGCTGTCATAAACCAAAGCTTCAGCTTGCGATACAATACGCGCGGCTTTAATGGTCATGAGATCTAACTGACCACAGCCTGCGCCTACAATTTCGACTTCGCCAGCGTCTAAGGTGTTAGCACTCGATTCGTTAACAGAAGTGATAGCCTGGTTAAAGTTCACTAACTGATTAAATGAATGGCTCATCACGCCACCTCCTCTTGTGTTGATTTACGTTGCTTTTGTTTGCCGTCAGTATCTTGATTGCTCAGCGCTGCAGTTTCTAAACCCATATCTTCAAGGCCAATCAACCAAATATCACTAGCACATTGCACAACTTCACTGTGGCAACTTCCGCACTGCTTACCGCAGCCAAGTGCAGATTGGGTCTCGTTAAGCACCGTATCAAAATCATCTTGGTTAATCGTTGCATTAGCTTCTGAGCTGCGTTTACTGAACACCATATTGTCGAGCTTTTGCAGCATTGCATCTTGAATCTTTGCTTCAGTTACACCTGTACAAGCGCAAATTAATGGGCTGTTACCTGCTTTAATTAACTGATGTAACTGCTGCATTAATCCTGTATCGACTTCTTTGCCAATTAACAAATGCATGGGTTCTAATGCCACCTCAACTTGGGTTTCACTTAATAATTTAAGCGATACCAGCAGGCCTTTATTGATATTGCATTGAACATGAATAAGTTGCTGGCTAATTAAGCTAACCGTCCACTTTAGTGAATACGCAGTTGATTGGAATGCAAAACCTTGTTCTGCATCAGCAAACGCAATGTGGTAACACTCCCCAGTTGAAAGGGTATGCTGAACATTCCAACATGCACCTTTAAACGCTGGGTCATGCTCACCAAAAATAACCCCCTGTAAAGCTGTTTCAACTTTTGATATGGAGACGGTTTGACATTTAAATGCGGGTTGCTTTGAAACAGGATCGTAAGCACTGGATAATGCTTGATTCACGCCTAGGCCAATTGAAAACTGTGAAGACCAATGCATTGGCATAAAGGCGATTTCAGGTGCTTGGTTATCATCAGCTACTACCCTTGCTGAAGCATGTTTATTGCTGTCATTAAAACTGATTAAGTCACCTTCAGATAAGTTAAGCTCTTGAAGTTTAACTGGATGTATTGCAATAAACGGCTCAGGAATGCTGGCGCGTAAACTGGCTATATGCCCCGTACGAGTCATGGTATGCCATTGGTCACGGCTACGACCACTATTCAGCTTAACCTGATGTTTACTGACTATTTCTGTAGATTGATTGTCATTGGTAGCGATAAATTGTGCTTTATTGCTGGCGGTTGAAAATGTCCCAGTTTGAAAGACCCTTTGATTGGATTGCCCAAGCTGTGATGGCGTTGATATAGGCCATTGGGTTGGCAATAATGCATCATACTGTGCATCGGTTAATTCGCTCATGCCTGTTAAATCAAATTGTTTTTCAGGAAAGCGAGCTTTGACTGTTTTTGATAATTGCGCAAATTCTTTAAATACAGCAGCACTATTGCTAAATTCAAATGCGCTTTCAAAACCCATTAATTTACCGACTTCAGCCAATGCCCACCAATCTGCTTTGGCTTCTCCTTTAGCTGGAATAAAGCCGCGCTGACGAGTAATCGTTCGTTCACTATTGGTGACTGTGCCACATTTTTCTGACCAACCTAACGCAGGAAGTAAAATATCAGCTTCCTTAGCCGTCGCTGCATCTTGCGTAATGTCAGACACCACCACAAAAGGACAAGTATCAAAAGCTTGTTTGATTTTTGCAGTATTAGGTAAAGATACTAATGGGTTTGTTCCCATAACCCATACCGCTTTAATTTTACCCTCTGCCATCGCATCAAAAAGCTCAACCGCGGTTAAGCCCTTTTCTGTTGCAATCACACTTTTGGTATTATTTACCTGCCAAAAGTCTGCGAGTAATTCACGTTCTGGATCTGAAAAGCCCATATGACAAGCAAGTTGTGTGGCTAACCCGCCAACCTCACGTCCGCCCATTGCATTAGGTTGACCTGTGAGCGAAAAGAAACCACTGCCGGGCTGGCCAATATGACCCAATGCCAAATGACAGTTAATCATCGCATTGGTGGTATCTGTTCCTGAAAGTGTTTGGTTAACTCCCTGACAGCTCGCTGTCATCACTTTATCGTTGCCAATAAAGAGTTGGTAAAAATAAATAAGCTCACTACTTGTAAGGCCTAACTCTGTAGCAAGGCTGTCAATGTCATAACTGAGTTTGTCTTTTGACAAGTGCGCAAGAAGCTCATCAAACCCTTGTGTGTGGGCTTCGACATAATTTGAATCTGTCGCATCGTTATCCACGATAAATTGCAATAAACCATTGAACAATTTGTAGTCTACACCTGGCGTAATTTGGAGATGTAAATCAGCTTGGCTAGAGGTGGCTGTTTTCGCGGGATCGATAACCACAATTTTAGTGCCCCGTTGTTCGCGGGCTTTTATCATGCGTTGAAATAATACAGGATGAGTCCACGCACTATTAGCGCCAACTAACACAATCACATCGGCTAACTCAAAATCTTCATAACACCCTGGCACAACATCTTCGCCAAATGCACGCATGTGGCCACTCACTGCAGAAGACATACATAAACGGGAATTAGTATCCACGTTTGCAGTTCCAATAAATCCTTTAGCGAGTTTATTGGCAACATAATAATCTTCAGTGAGTAGTTGTCCTGACAGATAAAATGCAACCGAATCAGGTCCATGCTCAGCAATGGTTTGCGTAAATGTTTCAGCAATTGTGCTTAACGCTGAATCCCAGGAAGTCGGTTTACCCGATTTAAGTTTTGGGTAACGTAAGGTATTAGGTTGAACCAAGCTTTCAAGAAGGCGTTCGCCTTTAGCACAAAGCTGACCTTTATTGGCAGGGTGAGCTTGATCGCCAAATAGTTCATCAACAGATTTTTGCGCCTCAGCAGCAGGTAAACCCGTTTTATACGAGCCTGAATTTAAAGAAACAGTAACGCCACAGCCTACTCCACAATAAGCACAACTCGATTGGATATTAGACATGCAACTTCCCTTTACTGACAAAATTTTATGTCAATAACATCGCAAAAGTTGTGCCAATTACTAAGGTTATGATTTAACAGTGGTTTAACAAAAGGAAATCTAGGAAGTACCGAGAAGTGTGCAACTCAAGTGCATTATTTTGCACCAAACCTGCGCAAGCTATTGAAAACAAATGAATTTAAATACCTCTTTAGGGGTAGTTAAATTCATAGCATTAGTCATATCTAGAGCAAAAAACCTCATCACAATAACCAGCTTAAGATTAATAGGCATAAAAAAACGCCAACATCTGTGGCGTTTTTTACACTATCTCGCATCGTTCTGTACAAGCGCTCTTATATAAGCAATATGTGTTTCCGATGTAAAATAGCAGTCGATTCATCTCATTTACTGAGCAGAACGTCCATCATCATGACAACTGTCACATGTTGGCACATCACCAACATTCATGTCATGAGGTGCGTGACAATCGGCACACATTAACATTCCATCATGTGGTGCGTGATTATCATCCATTTCAGCAAGTGTTCCGTGACAGCTTTGGCATTGTTCAAACTCATACTCACCATCAGCTGATGGTTCGCCGTCAGCATGACAGCTTTCACATCCACCCATTTCGGCGTGGAAATCTGCTAGATTTTCATCAGCAGCAAAAGCATTCGATGACAATGTTAATACAGCAAGAGCTGCTGCAAACAATGCGACAAGAATTTTATTGCTCACTATAGTACCCTCCATTTGTGATAATCGAGAAAGTAATCATCAAGTCACTTTTTCGATATCGGTTATCAGCACGACATTTATTTGCTCATTATAAACTTAGCTAACACTGGTTGATTTAGCAACAGCAAGCGCAACCACTTAAACCTAACAACCAGCTCAACCCTTTAATATGCGTTACTTTATGTATCCGCAAGATTAAAGTGGTCATTATTCTACTCGTTCAAGCGCAAATTGAAAGCAATAAAAAAGGAGCCTTCAGGCTCCTTTTTTTAGATATATTAAGATATTAACTGTTTTTAAGCGCGCTAATACGCTTATCTAATGGCGGATGGCTCATTAGGAACTCAGCCATTGAACGTTTACCATTAATACCTAAGGCTGACATTTGTGCTGGCATAGCGCCTGCTTCTGGGCCTGTTTTTAAACGCTCTAATGCAGCAATCATTTTATGCTTACCAGCTAGTTTTGCAGCGCCTTCATCTGCCTTAAATTCACGAATACGTGAGAAGTAAGCCACGATCATTGATGCTAAAATACCAAATAACATGTCCATGACGAATACAACGGCCATATAAGCAAACATGCCTAGGCCTTCACCATCTTCACTGTTATTAGCAACAACATTATTCACAATGCCAGCAACCACACGGGCAGCAAAAATAACAAACGTGTTCACAACACCTTGAATTAGCGTCAGTGTCACCATGTCACCGTTAGCTACGTGGCTAACTTCATGAGCAAGTACACCTTCGATCTCATCTTGAGACATACCGTAAAGTAAGCCTGAACTTACCGCGACTAATGCATTGTCTTTACTCGGGCCAGTAGCAAAAGCATTCATTTCCTGTGACTGGTAAATCGCCACTTCAGGCATTTTGATGCCAGCTTGCTCTGCTTGACGAGCAACAGTCTCAACCAACCAGCGCTCAGTGTTATCACGTGGCGAAGTAATGACTTCACAACCCATGGTCTTTTTAGCCATCCATTTTGAAATAGCTAAACTGATGAATGCGCCGCCAAAACCGAACATCGCAGCAAAAATTAATAAACCGCTCATACTTGAAGTACTGACACCAAGTAGAGACATAACAATTGAAGCCACTAGCAAGATTGCTAAGTTAGTTCCAATCAATAACATAATACGTAACATTACAACTCCTATCTGGCACAAATGCCACTTTACACTTAAATAGCTTGAACCAATCAGTTCGCGTTAATCGCGGTACTGTTTACACTCTTTCGAATTTCTTATTCAAACAATTGATGAACACTTAATGACATAATATGTCCTAAAAATCGTTTTTCAAGGGCAGGAAGTTAAAAATTGAAAATTAATTAACGACGATATAGAAAAATATCACAGCAAACCTTACCTAACCTGAATGTGTCGCTTGTTTGCCGCAGAGTCTAGGTAGCTAGCATTAATCTAATCTTAAAATTTACACCTAAGTCATTAGTTAAGTTATGGAAAGCGATTAATCTTTGTTAATATCGATATATACAAGAATAAAAAGTTAATAATTAACCAGTTAAGGATTTTTACATGGCTATGAATGCATTGATGTTAAGCAGTTCTCGTGAAGGCAATACCGATTATTTAGCCCATGCTATTGAGTACATCAAACCTTTGACAACTCATGCTAAAAAATGGGTCTTTATTCCCTATGCTGGCGTGAGTGTTAATTACGATCAATACCTTAGTATGGTCACAGAAGGCTTAGCTCCACTTAATATTAATGTGAGCAGCATTCATCAATACAGCGATCCTAAGCAAGCCATAAATGATGCTGATGGTATTTTAGTTGGTGGTGGTAATACTTTCCAATTATTAAACGAGCTATACCGCTACGACCTTATCCATTTAATCAATGAGCAAGTCTCAAATGGTAAACCTTATATTGGTTGGAGCGCAGGATCTAACATTACCGGCTTAAGTATTCGCACTACTAATGATATGCCGATTGTTGAACCAGCATCTTTTACTGGGCTTAAGTTATTGCCGTTCCAATTAAACCCTCATTACACTAATTACCAAGCCCCTGGTCATAATGGTGAAACGCGCGCACAGCGTTTACTCGAGTTCACTCTGGTTGACCCGATTACCCCAGTGATTGGCATTCAGGAAGGCACAGCCCTTTGGCGCCGTGGTGATACCTTAACGCTTGTGGGTGATAAAGAGGCATACTTATTTCACGGCAAACAACAAGAAGTCGTTATTCCTGTTGGTAGTGATTTGAGCAGTTACCTTGATTAACATTAACAAGAATTGGAATAAAACAATAACAAGCATTTGATTCAAAAAGCCTAATCTAATTAAGCAAAAAGCCTTAAACTCAGTAAGAGTTTAAGGCTTTTTCAATCAATAAACCGCAATAATTCTGCGCTTTAGAAGGTGTAGTTCACTTTCACACTGAAATAACGACCTGGCTGGCTGTAGGTTTCTTCAGTCACACCTAAGTTAGACATCAAGAACTTAGATTGACCTGCCACATCGGCATAATCAATATATTCTTTGTCTAATACGTTGAATACACCTGAACGCAGTGTCCAATTATCACTCAATACAAAATTAGCGGTGATATCAACCACGGCATAACCAGCAGTATTAAATACTTCGTTAAACCCCATATCTGGCATACCAGGAATCGGTGGGAAAATATCTAACTCTGTTGTGCGGTCCATACTGTCAGCAAAACGTACTGTTAAGCCAAAGTCCATTTCTGTATTGGCAAGATGAGTATAATAATTAACCCCAACGTTGCCTTTAAGCGGACTGACTGAATTTAAATAGTCACCGTTTTGATCTTCGCCGTGGGTATAAGCAATATTACCCCAAAGTTCAATCTCATCAGTAAACCACTGGCTAAATGATGCTTCAGCGCCATATAAGGTTACTTCATCATAGTTAATATATTGGTATTCAAGTGAGCGAGGCATTACACAACCTAAAGGACCGCCACAGCCAACAAATTCCCAATCAATGTAGTCATTGGCTTGAGTGTAGAAAGTGGTGAATTCATATTGAGTATCACCATGATGTCCACGTACACCAAGCTCAATGGTATGGCTTGATTCAGACTCTAAATCATAGTTAGCTTGGATCATTACTGGGAATGGCATTTTGCCATCTTTCACTTCAAGCTCACCCCATTTTTGATCAGGTGTTGGCATTTTGTAGCCGTAAGCGTACTGAGCATACACATTAACGTTTGGTGTCATGTGATACACAAGGCCTAGCTTTGGCGACCAAAAACCATCACTCATTTCTTCGAAATCAGCTGGGTCGCGGCCTGCTTCTTCAGCTTGGTTTTGATCTGGCGTGTTTTTAAAGTAGTCATAACGCAGACCTAAAATCGCGTTTAACTTGCCATCATAGAAAGTGATGTCATCTTGAATGAACGCGCCAACTCGAAGGCTTTTAGTATCAGCGAATGAGAAAGTGTCTGTTTCAGAAGGCGACCAATTACCATTATCATCTTTAACTTGATAATCACGTGGACGACTCATTTCTGACTGCTCAACATCAACACCGTAAATGATGTTGTGATCGTGACCCGTTAACGATAATGATTTGCTGAAGGTGCTGGCGAAACCAACACGGTATTCGTCAAATTGGTAGTCTCTGTGCTCGGTAATATCACGTGCACCGCCCTGCGCGCCGTCGTAATAATCACGCTTTTCACTTTGGTCAGTCTTACCGTAGTACAGCACAAAGTCGACATTGTCATGGATAACACGGTCTTTAGTCGAACGAAGACGCAATGACGTGTTTAGTGACTGGGTTTGGCGATCATAATCAATCGAACTTGTGTTATCTAAGCTGTTTTCCCAACGGTCTAACTGCTGATTCATGTAATCAACAGTTAACTGCAGGTTAGTATCATCATTGAAGTGATATTTACTTTTAATGAGAAAGCTATCTGTGACTAAGTCGCTATCAGGGAGTGTTTCTGAGTAGTTTTGCTGCTCTTCACCTTCACGGCGTTGGTATGAAACTAAGTTGTCAAAGTTACCTGCACTAAAAGCACTGGTAAATCCAGCGCTGTACTCATCATTCATGCCGGTATAGCCAGCATTCGCTGAGAAGTAATAATCTTCACCACGTAAATAGTCATCAGCATCTTTAGATGTCATCACTAATACACCGCCAAGCGCGTCTGAACCATACATGGTCGATGCAGCAGCCTTTAACACTTCAACTTGTTTTAAGCCTTCAACTTCAGTTAAACCACGGCCAGTACCTTCAGCACCTGGGCCTAATGGTGAAGCATATTGGTTGTTAACGCGAACACCATCTTTCACCATCATCACACGGTTACCACCAATACCACGGATTGTCACCGAGCTTGGTTTACCTGCACCGCCTTTAACATCAACTGCCGCTTCATTTCTGAATAACGTTGAAAAATCAGTGCTCATGTTACGTGCAATGGCTTCTTCATCAATCACAACGACAGAGCCCGCAACTTGATCAAGCGTTTGCTCCATACGTGAACCCGAAATAACAATCACTTCATGGAAGTTTGAGATAGATTGTTTAATTTCTTCTTTTGATACGACTTCTTGAGTCTCTGCAATAACTTGAGGTGATAATGCAGTAGCAATTGCTGCACTAATTAATTTAACTGAAAGTGGTTTCATCAACGCTATCCTTAATTAAACCTTAATAGGAATTAATCTCATCTTTAATGGCGCAGGAGTCTACCATGAAGAATATTTCACATAGCGATCACGATCCCAATATCAATTGTTTATAATGATTCCTATGCAAGATTCAGCTTGATACGCAAAACAAAAACACACTATTAACTCAAAACCCAATCAAAAAACCACTTTCGCAAACAAGAAGCCAACTTTTGCAAACAAGAAACCAACAAAACCTCATTTAAAACATGTAAGCAGCACAATGATTGCTTAACAGCATCAAGTCCGACTGCAACAACAAACCTAAATAATGAAAAAATTAAGTGCTGAACGAACGTCGAATCGAATTAATCTACGACCAACAAAGCAGACATTATCCCAACTATTAGATAGACGGACTGAACAATTTAAACTCAGCATTGATTGATAATAACCTCCAAGTACATACCGAAAATCCAAACCCTGTAACTTCCCTCAATCACTTATTTCATTGAGGAGCATAAACATGACCTAGCAATAAATAGACAAATAACATCTGAGATAGTTGACAAAATGACCAATTCAAAAATAACATAACATCATATGTTTATTTAGATGCAATGTTTAAGTGGTTGAATAAATGAAAGGTCTCCAAGTGGCTATATATACAAAAATAAATCTCAAAGTCGTGATATCGATACTTTGGGGGTGCTGTTGTTTATCCTCTGTTGTTGTAGCAAATACCTTCGATTCTAGTATTAAACCTACAGGTTTAAATAAGAGCGATCTTAGCCAACCTAATGTTGTATTCATCGCAATTGATGATTTGAAAGCGGGATCAGGCGCAATTACTCCAAACATTGATGCAATAGCAAAGGGAGGAGTCCGATTTACTCAAGCATATGCACAGCAAGCAATATGCGGTCCTTCAAGAGCAAGTGTACTAACAGGAACGCGCCCTGATACCACAGGGGTAATTCATAACTACATTAAATTTCGTGATAAATATCCTGATATCATTACTTTGCCCCAGCACTTTAGTGCCCACGGATATAATACAAGTTACGTTGGTAAAATTTTTCATCATGGTGATAAAGATGACAAACTTTCTTGGAATTGGCCTGCGGTTCAAACCATTCCAAATCAAATAGCAAAACCTAGACGCTACGCATTGAGCATTAACCAACAGCAGCAAATAGCCAATAAAAAAATTATGAAACTGCGTTATGGCGAGCAAGCCAAGTTTGGGCTTGGAAGTGGACCAGCATTTGAAAAGGCAAAAGTTGCGGATACCGCATATAAAGACGGTTACAATGCTCAGTTAGCTATTTTGACTATTCAAGAATTAACAGAACAATCACATAAACCATTTTTTTTCGGCTTTGGTTTGAATAAACCACACCTTCCATGGGTTGCTCCACAAAAATATTGGGACTTATATCAAAATCATGATATTGAATTAACTACGCTAAGAGCGCCTCCGAAGAATGGCGCTAGCGTAGGACTGCACTCTTCCTTTGAGCTAAGAACTTTTTCTAACATCCCCAAAAAAGGTCCTATTAATGACACATTAGCTATTGAACTGAAACATGCTTACCTTGCATCGGTGAGTTACGTTGATGCACAAATAGGTAAGCTAATTAGAGCTTTAGAATCTCAAAACATCATGCAAAACACCATAATTGTCTTGTGGAGCGATCATGGATATCACATAGGTGAAATGGGAATTTGGGGTAAGGCCAGTAACTATGAAACAGCAACGCGTGTTCCGTTAATAATATCTACCCCTGAGACCAGAAAAAATCCGAAATCAGTCACTTCACAAGCATTAGTTGAATTAGTGGATCTTTATCCAACATTAACAGAGCTTGCAGGTTTTTCAGCCCCCGTTATCACCCAAGGAAAAAGTATGGTGCCTTTACTGGAAAACCCTAATCAAATTTGGAAACAAGCCGCTTTCAGCCAATTTCCAACACCTGCACTACGTGAATGGGGAGCATACCCTTTACGAAAAGGCATGCGAGAAACCTATTTCGGACCATTATTACAACAAGTAGAAACTCAAATTCAGCATCAATTCAAACACAACCAACATGCTACTAAAATAAATGAGTGGAATAGAGAGCTTTTTGAGAAATTCCTTATGGGGTATGCCATGCGTACCTCTCAATATCGCATTATCGCTTGGAAAGACCACAGAGATCCGCAGCTGAGTCCACTTTTTGTAGAAGTGTTTGATCATCATCAAGACCCTCATGAAACAGTCAATATTGCAGAGTTAAAACCAGATTTAACAACAGCTCTGTTGGCTCAATTGAAGGAAACCTGGCCGAATAGCTCTGTCTCATCTATTGAACAAAATAAGGGACGCATCAATTCAGTAGATACTATTAATAAAGATCATTAAACAGCCTAGATAATCGCTTCTATTGTATTACACCTTTAACTAGCTGGTTTCACTGAGTGATTTTGAATTCAATTGTTAACAAGGAAGAACTAAAACATGAAAAGAAGAAGCTTTTTTAAAGCTGCAGCTCTAGCATCTGTATTTCCAGCAAGTGCTAGCCAAATGGCTATTGGTATCGGCTCTGCTGATAAAAATAAAAACTCAAATACAAATACACCACTCTCCGATGGGTCCAAAAGTCAATTCAATCAACAAGACCGCACTAAAGACAAATGGCTAAACTTAGGTACGAATAACAATACAGATTTAAATCGGCCCAGTCGAAATGTCAGCCTTAGTGCTGATATTGTTGTCATCGGCGGTGGCGCCGCTGGTATATGTGCAGCCGTCTCTGCAGCAAGATTAGGCTCTAAGGTGGTACTGGTACAAGATAGGCCTGTTTTAGGGGGCAATGCTTCAAGTGAAATGCGTGTGCACTTAAATGGCGTCAACCGTTTAAACTCAGGCCTTGCAGAGCGTGAAACTGGTATCATTGAAGAAATATTATTGCATAATCGTTTCGAAAACCCACAAGAATCATTTCCTGTTTGGGACCATGTTTTGTATGACTTTGTCATACGAGAACCTAACATTGAATTGATGTTAAACACCCAAGCTATAGCAAGTATCGTCAAGGATAACCAAATTCAGCAGGTTCGATGCTGGCAACTCACAACGGAAACTGAATATTTAATTAGCGCACAATATTTTATCGACTGCTCAGGCGATGGACTTATGGCCGCTACTGCTGGCGCAGAATATCGAACTGGACGTGAAGGAAAATCTGAGTTTAATGAACAATTTGCCCCAGATGTTGCAGATGGGTGGCAAATGGGCGCATCATTACTAATGTCTGCGAAAGACATGGGCCGTGAAACCCCCTACACCGCGCCTTCATGGGCGATCAAATTTGATGCTAAAAATGCCCATAAGCGCCGAAAATTTGCAGCTTACGATGAAGGTATTTGGTGGGTTGAAGTCGGTAGTGAATATGACATTGTTGGTGAGCAAGAGATTAATCGACACAAATTAATGGGTTACCTTCATGGTGTTTGGGATCATATTAAAAATTCTGGTCAATTCCCTGAATCAGCAAACCTCGCTCTAGATTGGGTGGGTTCATTGCCATCAAGGCGTGAATCTCGGCGCTTTATAGGAGACTATATACATAATGAACGAGACTTAATTGAACTACGACACTTTGAGGATGCTGTTGCATTTGGCGGTTGGGGAATTGATGAGCACAATCCAGGAGGTATGGATAACATCCACATGGCACCTACTATCTTTCATGCTCACTTTGATGAAGTCTACCAAATTCCTTTTAGAAGCTTATATTCACGAACAATAACTAACTTATTATTTGCAGGAAGAAACATCAGTCAAACTCATATCGCACTTGCCTCTTCTCGTATCATGGCAACTTGTGCCCTTATGGGCCAAGCTGTGGGTACCGCTGCAAATTTATGTCAAAAGTTGAACGTAAGCCCAAGGCAGTTAGGGAAGAGTCATATCAATGAATTACAAGAGCAATTATTACGTGATGATGTCTTTATTCCGAAAAGGCCAGCAAAAGCACCGAATGATCTAGCACGTAAAAGTACTTTATTTGCTTCAAGTACCTTGTCTGGAGATATCAGTCTCCTATTAAATGGCATTTCACGAGATATAGACAATAAAATCAATCACTGGCAATCTCGAAATTTGCCAGCCAATATACAATTGGAATGGCCTAAGCCTGTTGGTATATCAACAGTTGAAATAAAATGTGACACCAATGTGAAACGCAATATCATGATGCGTAAAGATTCCAAGAATGACCAATACTTTAGTAATAGCGTGCCTGATGAAATGGTTAAAGATTTAAAGCTTCAAGCTAGAGTTAAAGGTCAATGGATTGATGTTGCTAGCATTAAACAAAATCGAACACGCTTAATTAAAGTCAACTTCCCATCCGTTAATGCTACAGCGTTAAAACTAGAGATACTATCAACATACGGTAAACCAACAGTAAAACTTTTTGAAATAAGAGCTTATAGCTAATGTCTATTTTAAGGCGAGTATCTATTTTATTGTTAACTATATGTTTAACGGCTTGTAGTAAACCTGAGCCGTTAATCAGTATTTCGGTAAACTTTACTCACCCAGGTAGCAAAACGAGCGTAGCGGAAAGTAACATATTATATGTCTCATCAGAATCAATTCGCAGATCAGATTTGAGCAAAAGCTTTTCAGGCTTACCAGAAGAGTTAACTCGTAACTATTCGATGAATGTCATATCCGTTTTTTGCGGCGAAGATCTTTGCAAGACAGATCTTGTGACTTTACATTGGGATGCAATAGGTCAATTCACCCATTACACTATGGCCGATAACCTCAAACTGGAAAAAGGCCAAGCACAGGATTTTGAGCCGCAAGATTACGTAAAGTTAACAAGTATCTTATCGAATAAGCAATCAGGCTTAGCAGATTTAAAAGCCAGTGAACTGATCAATAAGACAAGTAGCGGGTCAGCGCCTACTGTCGGCGCAGATGCTGTTACAGGCGCTACTGTAGCCATTAACAAACAAGATTATATTGAAGGGGCAATTTGGACTTGTTATACACTTTGGCATTTTGCTCAAGGTGAACTAGTCAGCATTGTCGCCAATATTACAGGCAGTGAACTTAACCAGTTGGAACTGCTGAACTTACTCAAACATGAAAAAAATGAGTTACAGCAATTTGCCATTTCACAGCTAGCCTACCAGCAATATCAAGATAACAAAACAATCGCAGCAGTCACTGAATTTGCTTTAACAAACCAGTCAGGTTTTGAAAATGACATCATCGCGTTCTCCAAGAATTTAGCAATGCCGCAGTACCAGAAAATGGTTACAGAACTCACTTTATATGGCAGTCACTCTCTCAGATTGAGAATATTGCAATCTCTACTCGAATCAGAGGAAATAATTAAACTAAATAGCACGTTAATATTAGCATTAGCGAAACAAATATCCGCTTGGCAAGACCCACAATCTTTACATAGCTTTCTGCAGCTATTGCAGAAGCAAAATAATCAGAGTCCACAGCTGATTCAAGCATTGATTCCCTCATTACAACAAGCAGATTTTATCAGTGCAAGAAACGTGTATTATTATCTAATTAATCATGTGACTCATACTCAGCATCAACAAAAGTTGACTTTATTTCAGCAATTACATGCTGAGAAACTATAGTCATAAATCATACTTGCACTAAAAGCTTATTCCGCTAATCTTCCAAACTCAATCAAGAATGAATCATGCTAACTTTCGCTTCCAATAATTGCACTTGATTCAAGTTCACTTAAATTATGAACATCTAGCAATTCTTGTTCTGTTAACACACCACCGCCTAACGAGCGATAAAGGGTAATCATTGATAACAAGCGGTCACGCCTCACTTGGCTTAAGGTTAGCTCGGCATTGAATAAGCTTCGCTGAGCATCCATTAAATCTAGTGAGCTAGAAACACCATTTCGGTATCTCAGCATGGCTAAACGAGTATATTCCTTCGAAGCAGCGACTAAATCTTGCTGCGCCTCGATAGCGAGTTCTGAGCGCCTGAAACTATTCATCGCATCATTCACTTCAAAATAGGCACTTAGTACCGTACTGCGATAGGCAAGATTTGCCTGTTTATATTCTTGTTGCGCAATCTCGTATTGAGCTGAAATACTACCAGCATTAAATATAGGCGCAGTAATACCACCAAGCAGCGACCATGTTAGTCCTTGGCTATCAAAAATGCTGCTGAGGTCATCTGTTTCTGTGCCGTAACTGCCGCTAATGGTAAATTGTGGGAAAAATGCAGTCTTAGCCACACCCACATTCGCATTCGCTGCAATCAATGCTTGTTCCGCTGCTTTTACATCTGGCCGTTGAGATAACATTTGCGATGGCACGCCAACCACAAAGCTATTGGGAAATAACGTTATATCTTCAAGTAGCTCACCACCTGTTTTAGCTTCTAACGGATAATTAAATTCCCCAAGTAATATTTTTAGCTGGTTAGATTTGGCTTTCCTTTCAAAATCTAAATCTGGCAAGGTCACTTTCGCGCTTTGATATTCGACTTCAGCTTGGCGTACTTGTAAGCCTGAAATCACCCCGTTCTTTTTACGCAAACGCGATAAGTCACGCTCTTTTAAACGAATCTCAACGGTATTTAATGCAATTTGATAACGCTGTTCAATATCAAGCCACTCGTAATATCGACTAGCAACATCACTAATAAGGCTAATTACCGCTAGATTTAACGCATCTTGTGCTGACAAAAAGTTTGCGTACTCAGCTTCACTTCGACGTCTATTGGCTCCCCAAATATCTAATTCCCACGAAACCGTGCCAGCAAGATTAAACTCATTACCATGCTCAGGATCTGTGCTAGTAATCGCACTATCAATAGCGCGCTCAGCGCCAGCTTCAAGCCCTAGTGATGGATATAAGGCAGCGCCTGTTACTGTAACCTTTGAACGAGCGGCAATTAAACGCGAGCGAACAGATTCAAGATCTAAATTTTGCGATAACGCATGCGAGATAAGTATTTGTAAGTCTGGGTCTAAATAAAACGATTTCCATTTCGATAAACCAAGATTCGTCTGTGGTTCTTGGGCTAAATCATCGTGATACTGGGCAGGCAGCTCCATCTCAGGGCGTTGATAATCTGGCCCCATCGCACAGCTTGTTAGCAATATGCTTAAACCAAGTGGAACAAAGGCTCTAACTGGTTTCTGAACAAGACCGTTTTGAACTAATATTTTTTGCACAAGTAATTTAAACACTGTCAGCCCCCTTTACATCAGTAAGCTTGTTGATGTGTTTATCTTCTGACACTTTAGACTTTAACCAACCTGCGGTGGTGACAAAAAATAGCGGCACCATCACAATACCGATACTGGTCGCAAATACCATTCCGCATAGTATAGGGATAGAAATACTTTGGCGACTGACAGCGCCTGGACCTACTGATAACACTAGCGGTAACACGCCTAATATGAATGCCATCGAAGTCATTAAGATAGGTCTAAAACGCATGGTCGCGGCTTCTAATGCAGCATCCACTCGACTTTTACCTTCTTTATGGAGTTGATTAGCAAACTCAACAATTAAGATTGAATTTTTAGCCGCCATACCAATCAAGGCAATAAAGGCCACTTGGAAAAATAAGTTACTTTCCATGCCGCTTATCAAGGTGCCTAATGAAGCGCCTAACATCGCAATCGGTGCTATTAACAACACTGCTATAGGAATCGTCCAACTCTCATAAAGCGCGGCTAAAAATAAGAATACAAACACCATAGCCAACGATACGGCAATGCTGGTTTGGTTTGCTGATTGCACTTCCTGATAAGTAATGCCTGTCCACTCGTAGCTGAACTCATTCGGAAGCATAGGCTTAGCCACCCGCTCAATGGCTTTAATTACATCACCAGATGCGTAGCCTTGTGCTGGCGTTGCGTTAACAGAGGCGCTACTGAACAAGTTATAATGGGTTACTGAAGCTGGTCCAACGGTGTAGTCATACTTAGCAAGCACACCAATAGGCACCATCGCACCAGTATTTGATCGAACGTAGTAATCTTTAATTTGTTCAGGGAATTGACGGTACTGCTCTTCAGCCTGCACTTTTACCCGATAAACACGGCCAAACAAATTAAAATCATTCACCGTTGAGGAGTCAGTAAAGGTTTTAATCGTGCTATAAATATCTGCGACATCCACTCCAATGGCCATAGCCTTAGCTTCATCTACAGTTAAATGAAGTTGCGGAATGGCACTTTGCAACGACAAACTTGCTGAGGCAATTTCAGGTTGTAATTTTAACGCTTCAACCAGTTCATCCGCCGTTTCCATTAACCCTTTAAAGTTAGTCCCTGATGTATCTTGCAGTTCCATTTCAACACCTGATCCATTACCAAGCCCTGGCACAGCAGAAGGTAAATACAAATTAAATTCAGCTTCTAGCACTTTATGTAATGAAATGCGGATATCTTTCATCACTTTTTGTACTGTGGCATCACTTTCTGCCCTGTCCGCCCAAGGCTTTAAAATAACTTCAAATTGACCATTAGCCTGGTTAGAACCTGAGCGTTTATTTTCGCCCGCTAAGGTAAATGAATATGCAATTGCAGGATGGGATAACACATGAGCTTCAGCTTTTTTCAGCACAGCTTGCGAGCGGTTAACTGTTGCACCATTTGGCAAGGTCATATCAATAAAGAATCGGCCTTGATCTTCATCAGGCATAAAGCTTGAGGGCAGCGACGACATAATGAAATAAACACCACCGACCATTAATGCAAACAAGAAATAACTGTGCTTTGCATGTTTTGTGGTCAGCGCGACTAGAGCACTGTATTTGCTGGTACTGATATCCAGTTTATCGTTCATCCATTTGAAAAAGCCGCTCGTGGCTTTATCACCCGGTTTTAGCAATAATGCACATAAGGCAGGCGACAGGGTTAACGCCACGACGGTTGAAATGAGCACTGCGACGGTAATCGCAACCGCAAACTCACGGTACATAATGCCAGTGATACCTGACAAAAATGACACTGGCACAAATACAGCGGCGAGCACTAAACTGGTAGCAACTAATGCTCCTGATAGCTCTTTCATTGCCACTTTTGTGGCTTCGACAGAAGACATACCATTTTCATTCATTAAGCGTTCAACATTTTCAACCACCACAATGGCATCATCAACTACGATACCAATCGCAAGCACTAATGCCAGTAAACTCACTGTGTTAATCGTAAAGCCAAACGCTAACATCGCTGCTAACGTACCAATCAAAGAAACAGGCACCGCAATAGCTGGAATCAATGTTGCGCGGACATTTTGTAAAAATAAAAACACCACTAGAATCACTAAAATCAGCGCTTCTACCAGTGTCTTAACCACTTCATCTATTGAGTTTTCGATAAACACAGAAGCATCAAAAAAGACTTCCCAGTTCATGCCTTGGGGGAATTTTTCTGCCAGCTTTGCCATTTCTGCTTTTACGTTTTTTGTCACTTCTAACGCATTGGCACCTGGCAATAAGTACACCTGTAAAATGGTAGCATTAGCGCCATTTAACTGCGATTGCAAAGTGTAAGATGAGGAGCCTAATTCGATTTGAGCAATATCACGTAAACGGATAATTGAGCCATCGTTATTTGCTCGCACAATGATTTCTTTAAATTGCGGCACACTGCTCATACGACCTGCCGCAGTAATCGGCAATGTCATGCTAAGTGAGTCACTGTTAGGTTGTGAGCCAATAGAGCCAGCTGGTGATTCTTTATTTTGCGCTTTGATTGCACTTATCACATCGGCAGTTGTTAAACTGTAGCCAGCCATCATGTCAGGCCTTAGCCATACTCGCATTGAGTAACTTCTTGCACCTGTGTTTCTCACTCGGCCAACGCCTGGGATCCGCTTAAGTGCTGATTCAATATTAATGGTGCCGTAGTTACTGAGATAAATTTCATCAAAGCGTTCATCACTTGACGTTAGTGCAAGCTTTAATAGCTCAACTGAAGCTTCTTTAGAAACCGAAACACCTTCGGTTTGTACGTCAATCGGCAAACTTCCTGTAGCTTGTTGCGTTGAGTTTTGTACATCAACAGCTGCAAGGTCGGGATTAGTCCCCACGTCAAAAGTAATGGTGACATTGGCACTACCTGAGTTGGTGCTTTTTGAACTCATGTAAATCATATTCGGCAAGCCGTTTAACTCTTGTTCAAGCGGCGTTGCGACAGATTCTGCTGCAGTGGTTGATGTTGCTCCGGGGTATGACGCTGATACTTTGACTTGCGGCGGCGTAATGTAGGGATACTGATCAATTGGTAGCTGAAACATGGCAATAAGCCCAAGTAACACGATAACAATTGAAATCACGCAAGCATAAACAGGTCGATTAACAAAGAACTGAGCCATCAGTTTTGCTCCTGTTCTTGTTCTAACTCCTGCTGCTTAAGCGCCTGTTCTTTAAGAATCACATCTTCTTTCTTATGATATTCCTCTGCTGTTAATGGCTCAGCTAATTGACCATGGCGAACACGGTGCATGCCTTCAACAATCACTAACTCCCCTGCTTTTAAGCCACTTTTAACCACAACGCCCATTTCGCCTTGATGCTCAATGACAATAAATCGACGTTCCACTTTATTGTCTGGTAGGACGACCATCACGTAGACACCGCCCTGCTCCACTTGCGTGGCTTTTTGAGGGATGACGATGGCATTATTCACTTCATTGAGTTTAATGCGCACATTAGTATATTGGCCCGGAAGCAACTCTCTATCAGGGTTGGGTAATTCGGCTCTGACTTGGAATGTACCGGTTTCTGGGTTGACTGAAGGATCAGTAAAACCAACATCGCCTAAAAAACGGTATTGACTATTATCAGGCAGTGTAATTCTCACAAAACCCTCAACTGCTTTACCTTCAGCTTCTGCTTCTTGCTGTGCAGAATAACTGGTCATACGACGGCGGGCATTAAGGTAATCCAGCGCCGACATATTAAACGTCACATAAATTGGATTGACTTGTTTTACGCGAGTCAATAATGACTGGCCGCTGCTACCGACTAACGCGCCAATATCCACTTCAGAACGACTAACAAGCCCAGATATTGGCGAGCGGATTTCGGTATAACTGAGTTCAAGTTCAGCTTCTTCTAATTCAGCTTTACTGGCTGCTAAACTTGATCTTGCTTGTGACAATATCGATATCGCATTATCAAAATCTAGCTGACTGGTGGCATCTTGCTCATAAAGAGGCTTTAACCGCTCAACATCACGTTTAGATTTATCTAGCACTGATTGTTGCGACTCAACATTAGCTTTTAATCTATTAACCACAGCAAGATAAGGTCTATTATCGATGGAATATAACAGCGCACCTTCTTTCACAGCGCTGCCTTCAATGAAGCTTTTTCCTTCTACAAAACCGTCAACACGGGCTCTAACCTCGACATCTAAAGAAGCTTTCGTTACCCCGACATAATTACCATATAAAGGCACAGTCGCGGTATTCACTTGCTCTACTACCACTAATTTAGGGGTTATTTGAGGAGCTGGCTTTTCACAGCCCGATAAAGATGCTGCTGTAATAATAACTGCGAGTGAAAATGTTGGAGGAGTGAAAAACGATGCCATAGCTATCCCTAAATCCTTGATGGTGAGTGCTAATCCATTACTTGCTTTTTGTCCATAAAAACATAATAAAACAGCAAGAGGTTACAGTTACACTTTTATAACAGTGTAAGTTCAATTATCTAACACATCAAGGAATGGATAGGATTAGTTTTTACAGCAAGCACAGGGAGTTAGCGACTTTGTCTACAATGGAAGAATAAAATAATGCTACTGGCTAGAAACATCATTTATCCAAGGTAAATATGCTTAAGCCGTAGAGTTAGTTAGCGCAATGAAGTTTATTATAATAGGTTCGCAGTAGAGGCATATTCTCAAAACAAAACGACTAGTTCAGTTCAGTCGAGTCACATCAGTGTTATCGCCCCTAGCACTTTCATGAAAGATGTCGCCTAAATACCGAGCAAGCTCACTTTCTAGTAGCTCACTTGGGATCACAACATCATAAACTCGAGTACGAAGGCCAGTATTTGAATCTATAAATAACAGCCATTCGCCGTTTTGTCTATTAACCGACATCGACTTACCAAAGACATCAAATTTTAACAACATATCACCTCTTTAAACTCAATGAGAAATGATCCAATGACTAATGACTAATGACTAATGACTAATAACTAATGACTAATGACTAAT
>NZ_MCUF01000062.1:0-7764 GCF_002873615.1 Shewanella sp. 10N.286.51.B7 | reverse complement strand
TAATGACTAATGACTAATAAAATTGTGTCAAAAAGTCCTAATTTATAAACCTTTAACCTCTAAATACTGTGCAGCCTCTTTCGCTGTTGCTGAAGCGAAGTTTGGCACATAACCCAAAAAGGACCACTCATTAATTCTGTTAAACTTGCTAAATTCTCTTTTATTTCGCTCATGTCTGCATCGACTTGATTCGCCACCCAGCCCGCAATTTTAAGTCCGTCTGCCACTGGAACAGCACCTCTTTATCTGTCCAGAGCTTCGCTTTTTCTGCGTCAACTTTTAACAGCACATATAAATGGTTACTCATCACTGCATAAGCACAAATATCAATCGCAAAAATGGTCGCCAATTCTACAATACATGAATCAACCCACTCTCGGCGATGCTAAAAATTTTTACCTGTCGATTTATCAAAACCACACAAAAACGCCTTACGTACCACACGCGAACAACAGTGGTAGTAAGGGGTATCTTCTAAGCTCACGAGGGTTTGTCTTGGTCTAGCCATCTTCAAATACCATTTTGAAAGGGTAAATAAAGCCTAGTTAAGCGGTGAATATTTAGCCAATTAGAATGGGTGGCCATATTATTTGCTAAAAGTGAGCTGTGAGATTAGAAAATGTATGGTAATAAATTAAATTTTACACTGACCCAACATATTCAAAAACCCCGATAATCAGCTAGACTATCGGGGTTTTATTATTTACAGCTTTCAGTTAAAGCTCAAATTAAAGTCTTATTCGACAGCAACAACCGCTTCAGATGTTGACGAATTATAAAGTGAAGCTGCATTATCTGTATCGAGTGAATCACCATCTGCATATTTCTCAAAGTCATCAGTGAACACTTCTGTTGTGCCAGCTGTATCAGAGTAGATTGTAAAGTTATCTACAGAGACAATACCAGTCGCTTCTCTTACACCTGAGTTATCACCAAACCTAACAGATACATGTGTAACACCGCCAAATGAGCTGTTATCAGGAGTAAAACCAGCAGCGACAAAACTCACACCATCTATTTCAACTGTAACTAATGGATTAACCGTAGTATCACCACCAGGGTATTCCCAAGTAACCACAACGTTCATAAATTGGTCAAGTACATGAGTAGCGACAGAAGTATCAACGTCACTTGGACTACGAACACTAAAACTGTCATCTTTGATACGAAGGTCTAAAATAGCCCCATCATTATTTGTATCAGAGTTAAACAACGTAATGAATGCATCTCCATCACCAAGGTCATCATCTAAACGTTTTATTGCAACTTCAAATCGACCTGCCGCTAATGGACCATTAGTATCAAGGGCATAACGTAACTCGCCCGTATCATCAGTTGTATCAGTAATTGCAGCAAATTTATTACCAGCCGTTCCAGGACCGCCCACAGGAGGAATCGTTTCTACTGTTGCTTCTGAGGTACTGCTATTATAAGGCGAAGCAGCATTATCAGTATCAAGCGAGTCGCCATCTGCATATTTCTCAAAGTCATCATTGAAAACTTCTGTTGTGCCCGCGGTATCAGCGAAGATAACTAAATCATCAACAGTAAACTTACCAGTAGCTGCTCTCACCCCACTATTGTCACCAAATCTAAAGGAAACATGAGTAACACCACCAAATGATTGGTTATCAGGAGTAAAACCTTCAGCAACAAAACTTACGCCATCCACTTCAACTGTAACCAATGGGTTAACCGCAGTATCATCACCAGGGTATTCCCAAGTAATAACTACATCCATGAATGTGTCTAACATAACCGTAGCGACTGACGCATCAATGTCACTTGGACTACGAACACCAAAACTGTCATCTTTGATACGTAGGTCTAAAATAGCACCATCATTATTTGTATTAGAGTTAAACAATGTAATGAATGCATCTCCATCACCAAGGTTATCGTCAAGACGCTTGACTTTTACCTCAACTCTACCAGCAGAAAGAGGTCCATTGTCGCCAAGTGCGTAACGAAGTTCTCCTGTATCGTCTGAGGTATCGATAATAACGGCAACATTGTTAGCACCTGTATTAACAACAATAGTACCTGTAATTGTGATTATTAATTCAGCAGTAGTACCATCAAAAGATTCAATGGTAAAGGTATCGATTTCATTATCACCCACAACAAGTGCAGCAATAGTAGGATCAGTGGTATCAAGGGTATAAGTCCATGAACCATCATCTAATATTGATAATGTACCGTATGTACCCATTAAGGATGACTGAACAATAGAATCTTCGCCACCATCTGGGTCAAGTACACTGACTACACCTGTTGCCGTTGCCTCATCACTTGCAATTCTTCCAGTTAAATCAAAAAATGCTGCTGGTGTATTTTCTTCTGTGCCATCGCCTACATCAAATACGATAACTTCTGAGTAAATAGCTAAGCCATACTTGCTGTCTGTACCATCTAAAGTTTCGCCTGCATCATAAACTTCAAAGTCATCTGAAAATATACTTGTTGTGCCAGCTGTATCTGAGAATACCTCGATGTTATCAACATAAAAAGAACCAAAAGGAATCGTTCTATCATTATCACCGAATCTAAATTGGATAGCTTTCACACCATCAGCGAACCACTGGTCTAAGCCTGTATAATCAGAGTCAACAACCGCTGCAGTAGAGAAAGAACCGCCACCAATCACTTCACCATCAATAGTCACGGTAATTTGATCTGTTGCGTCTAAGTCCCATGTGATTTCTACATCATAAAACTGGTCTTCAACAAATGGAGCAGTGATTAAACTTCCAGGGTAAGCGTCACTGTCAGTATTTCGAACAAAGAAACGTGGATCAATTATAGTGCCGTCGTCTCCAGTTTGAGTTCCTTGAATACGTAAATCCATTAACGATTCACTAGAACTACCAGAAGAACCATAAAGCGTAATATATGCATCTTTAATATTTCCATCACTACCAAGAGCAACCTCTTTAGAGAAAGATGCACTCAGCTTACCTTGACGAAGGTTATCAACGCTAAATCTGATCTCACCAGTATCGCCGCCTGTATCGCTTATTTTTACAACCTGAGTAAGCGAAGCAACACGAATATTAATTTCAGCAGTGGTACCATCAATAGAAACAATAGTGATTGAATCATTCACAGAATTACCTAACTCAAGGCTAGCCACAGTTTCGTTTGCAGTATTAACTGTGTACGACCAGCTACCGTTAGCGCTGATACTAAATGTACCATAATCAAGTGCTACATCAGTTTGCGCAACAAAAGCATCTTCTTCAAAGTTTGGATCAATAATGGTTAATGAACCAGTTAATGGAACCGTAGCAGTATTTTGAACAGTACCACCAAATTCACCTTCGATGATTGCAGCAACAGGGTCATTGTTATAACCCGCAGCCGCGCCAATGACGTCAAGTAACGCTTCATCAACTGAATCAGCAACTTGTGAAGTAGTTTGCAAATTAATTTGTGCTGTCTCAAGTGTATCTAAAGACTCTTCAGAAAAAGAACCATCAGCGACGTCACTAGCAAGATCTTCCATAACGGTAGATAAATCTGCGTCTGCGTTGTCTGCATCAACTTGTGATAGTAGCGCTAGCACAGAACCATATCTATCAGCATCTTCAGCACCATCAGCACCAAGTTCAACAATACCAACTAAAGTAGGAAGCACTTCTGTTGTATCAAAACGAATACCAAAACGAGCATTAATTATTTCAGCTTCGTCAGCAAACTGGTTTAAATCACTACCCGCGTTTTGAACAGCCATTTCGGTTAGCGGAGAAACAACATAAGTAGGTGGTGATACTAATACTTCCTCACCCATGTCATCTAAAACTGGATTCCCATCTTCATCAGTCTGAACACTATTTTCAACTACATTCACTACAGATCTTAGTTGAGGAGCATCTAAGGTTAAACCTGTTGATTCGTCCGTATAAGTACCGCCAGTACATGCAATTAAACCTGTACCTTCGAAGTGTACGTCGCTAAATGTAACACCACCTGAAACATCAGAGGTTGCAGCAGCTTGTGCAGGAAGAACCGCTGCACCACTATCATCAACTTCAAATATGTCACAAGTTGCACCATCAATAGGGCCCTTAATAATGCTAGCAGAAACATTTAAGGTTGGATTGATAGTAGGTGTAGATGCACCAACACCTTCGGTAAAACCTGCCTCATCAGTATAATTAGCAGAAACAGAAATGACTGAACCTTCATCGGCTTCAGTAATGGTGATGGATGTACCAATAACACCTGTTGACCATACGTAAGTAAGTGTATCAGCTATAATTCCGTCAGCATCAGTAGCTGCTGCAGAGATTGTTTCGCCAGCGATAAAATTGCTTCCGGTTATTGCTATACTACCGCGAGTATTTCCATCTAGTTCAGCACCGTCATCACCGCCACAACCTAATAGACCTGTCGCAATGATGAGCGGTATAAAGGATTTATTATTCATTTTTATGACTCCAAAAAAGATTCTTTTTCCAAATTTAGCTTGTTTTATTTAAGTACTAGACTTGGCTAGTACTTAAAGCTGACACCTGCAAACAGGCGAGGACCGTAATCACTTACTTGACCTAAGTTACCTTGGGTATAGAAGTCATCACTGCGAGGCTCACTAAACAAGTTAATTGCTGAAACTTTAATACGAACGTGTTGATTGATTTTGTAAGCAGCACGAGCTTCCCAAATACCTGCCTCATCAACATAACGCAGTCTTGTGCCGTTAGAAGTGTATGGTTGGAAGTATTCACTACGATACTTGTAGATAAGAGCAGTATCAAAACCGCCTATTTGATAGTAAATCTGTCCATTGAATACATGTTCAGAAAACCCAGGTACTGAGGCAGGAGGAACAATACCTACGGTATCCTGAATAGCAACACCATCTAAATCAGTAGTAAAGGTACTACCGTAGTTACTATCTTCAAACTCATAGGTTGTATCTGCATAGTTATAACCAAGCTTCACACCAATGCCTAAGTCCCAACGATAGGAGAATGTCGCTTCAAAACCATAAAGGTCACTATTTTCGTCAGTAGTGACTGAATTAGTAATAGGTAAAGAAACTTCCACACCGTCAACGATAAAATTCTCTAACTGTGTTTGCTGTTGGTAACCGCCATTGAATTGCTTGTAGTAAACACCTAACGCTACCATAGAGTCATCGCTTGGATACCATTCAAAAGCAGCGTCATAGTTCCATGACATTAATGGTTGAAGATCAGGATTACCTGAACCATTAACACCAACCAACAAATCTTCAACTGATTCAGGGTCATCCGAGTCATCGGTTACGAATGTGCGGCTATAACCTAGATCAGATGGATCTGCACGTGACATACCTCGGTAAATACCGGCCCTTAGGAGAATATCGTCACTATAATCAACGACTAAGTTAAAGCTTGGTAGTACTTCAGTGTAATCACCACCACCAACAATCTTTTCAATACTTCCGTCTGGTACTAATTCGACGATACCTGTCGCCGGATCAGTGACAACGTCGAAACCTTCTCTAAAGCCAATAGAGGTAATGTCAGAGTTCACTACACGAACACCAAAGTTACCACGAATAAATTTACCAAACATTTCAGTGTCGTAATTAAGCATGGCGTAAGCAGAGATAGTTTCTTCTGTTACGTCAATAGTACCCGCATTCTCGTATGTAACCTCTGGGTATGCGAATTCGCCGCCTTGTGATGCTGCTACTGCTTGAGAGAAACACTCGTTATTGTAAGTTGCCCACGAAGCGCCTGTACCGCTTTCTACAACATTACCTGAACTGTCAACATGGGTGATAATATCACCGTCAGAAACACTAGATAAAAAATCAGTCTCAGGGAAGGCTATTTGGCAACCTTCAAGTACGTCGATGGCCGATGTTGCAGATTCATCTAAATTAAATGTAGTTCTTGAGCCATTACCGTTCGTGCCACCAAATTGAACAAATGTTAGCTCAGAAACGCGAACGCCAGCTTGAACGCTACTGAAAAAATCACCGTCTAGAATATAATCAATATCAAGGCGTGCACCCATAATTTCGTTGTCGCGGACATTTTCTCTGTCGATACGAGTACGAAGGCTATCAGTAAAATTGGAAATATCAGTCACATCAAAATCAGTAACTGTGAAATGAGGAATATGTTCACCTAAATCCCAAGAAAAGAAAGGACGAGAGCTCGTTCTTCCTCGGTTTGTTATTTGTAGTTCTTCACGGCTAGTTTTAGAATAGCCAAGGTCAAGACTAATCTTTAGATCATCAGAGAAAAAATGTTCAACGTTCAAGCCATATCCACGATAATTTTCTTCACGCGAAAATTGCTCGCCCGCAGATTCGATACGTTCTTCACCTTCCCAATGTAGAATACCGCCAACATCGTTTGTGATCAGGTTTTGTCCCGTTACACCCGGTGTAACGCGCTTTTGTAAGAAAATTAAATCATGACGCGCTTCTGCTTGGGTACGATCTGAAATTTGCGCGTCAAAATTGATATCCCATTTATTTGAGGGTTGGTATTGTAGAGCAAAGAATAAAGCATCTCTTTCATCAGATGTTTCATTTTGACGGAAGCTTCGGCTTGAGCCAGTCCATGCGTATTCTCTGCCATCATCTACTGCAAGACCTGTTTCTGGATCAATTTCATTATTATAACCTTGGTTATTTGAGCCAACAATTTCATCTTCACAATCGCCCGCTTCACTGCGGAAAAAGCCAGTATTGGTATCGGTTGGATCATTCAAACATGCCCACAAAGACGAACCCGTTGGGCTGGAGCTTCTATATTCAGCTTCTGGCTGGCTAATATCTTGACGCTGCAAACCTACACTCAAACCAAATGCTTGACCGTTATCAAACTCAAATTGATCAACATAACTTAGTGTTCCACGGTAGCCCAAATCACCTTGAAGTGAATTGTCAACGTTTGCTTGGTCTGGGTTGTAGTTACCTTTTACTTCAGCCTGAAAACGTTGCTTACCAAAATCTAAAGGCTTAAGTGTCTCCAGGGTAATAACACCGGCAACCCCACCTTCAATCATGGAAGCGTCTTGTGTTTTATAAATAGCTACTTTCTGCATCAACTCTGATGGGAACTGAGAAAAGTTAACTGAACGGTCACCACTACCATTGGTCGCTTCACGGCCATTGATGTTAGTGGCACTTAAGAATGGGCCTAAACCACGAATACTGATTTCAGTAGCACCACCATTTTCACGGTGAGATGATGCACCAGTTAATGTTTCTAGCGCCTCACCAATTGAAAGTGCAGGTAAATCACCAATATCTGAAGCAGATAACCCGTCAACAACCGTGGTAGAGTCACGCTTTATTGCAATTTGGTCTTGAATTGTTCTACGTGTACCAGTAACTACAACAACTTCTATATCATCATCAACTTTATCTAGATTTTCAGTTTCTGCTTCTTGTGCTATTGCCGAAAATGCAAAAGAACTGGTTAAAGAAGTAAATGCAGCAAGCTTCATCCATTTTGCTATAGGTGAAAGCTTGAACTTCCCTATTTTATGGATGGGTTTTGTTTTTTTACTTATTTTCGTCGACATACCGTACTTCCCCTTAGTATTTTAATAAGCATGTTAATGCCATATATTGGTATATTTTTTATTGCTAGCAGGTTACTGCCATTAAAGTCTTATATTTATTATTGCAAGCAGATTACTGCCATTAAATTCTTATATTTATTATTGCAATCAGGTTACTGCTATTAAATTCTTATATTTAAATTAGAGTTATATTAATTTCAACAGACGAAACCCAAACAAAAGTTTTAACCT
>NZ_MCUF01000061.1:80484-80734 GCF_002873615.1 Shewanella sp. 10N.286.51.B7 | reverse complement strand
ACTTTATTGATTTCGATTAAATCGAGTAACGGCATTTTCAAACTTCGTTTGAAGTAAATCAAAGTCGTGGCGCTTCGCCCACACCAGACTAAAAGGGAGTGAACTGCGACTCCCTCTTTCTTTTTACTATGAGCTACGCCCCACAGCTCCGGCGAAATTTAAACAGCAAAATTTCCAACGGAGAATCATCCAGCTTTTGACGACATTTGTAGCCTGCTTCGGCAAGCTTTAAAAATCACTAACGCTTACG
>NZ_MCUF01000061.1:78652-79646 GCF_002873615.1 Shewanella sp. 10N.286.51.B7 | reverse complement strand
TGCTTACCTCAATTCAAATTAAACATTCAAATAAGATCAAAGTACCAAAAGCACCAAAAGCACCAAAAGCACCACAACTATATTATCTCTACTTTTTAACCTAACTAAGCCAAACGAACCTGCGGGCTCAATAGCCTCCGTTGGAAGTGTCCGAATGCGTTGAGCTAATTTGCGTGATGGAGGCAGGACTTTATTTACATATCCAAACTTCGTTTGGATTAACGTCGTGGGTTTTCCACCCACACCCGAGCAAAAGGGAGTGTACGGCAACTCCCTCTTGCATCACCCTCGCCGCTCCGACGAAATTTATACAGCAAAATTTCCAACGGAGTCTGATCCAGCTTTTGACGTCATTTGTAGCCTGCCTCGGTCTTTGTCGAAAATGCTAACGCTTCCGATGGGCCATCCATGGCCCCCGAAAGCTAACCTGACATCCATGTCAGGCTCACGCTATTTTCTCGGCGACCTCTATTTAAATTGAACATTCAAATAAGATCAAAAGCAGTTTTAAACCTTTACAGAATGAGCCCTGTAACAACAAATGAACTCGCAGACTCAATAATCTCCGTTGGAAGTGTCCGAATGCGTTGAGCTAATTTGCGTGATGGAGGCAGGACGCCGACATAGCCTCAGTTGAGCCAGGGATGGCGAATCTGAGGCGGTAGCTAATTCGCTCTATAGCATGAGGAACAACACTTCGTCGGAGCGGCAAGGGATATCGAAAAGGGAAATGCTGTTGTTTCCCTTTCGTCTGGTGTGGGCGAAGCGCCACGACTTTATTTCTTATTTCCATACTTCCAAACTTCGTTTGGATTAACGTCGTGGGTTTTCCACCCACACCCGAGCAAAAGGGAGTGGACGGCAACTCCCTCTTGCATCACCCTCGCCGCTCCGGCGAAATTTAAACAGCAAAATTTCCAACGGAGAATCATCTAGCGTTAACCATTTTTTGTAGTCTTCTTCGGCAAGCTGCAAAAAATCACTAACGCTTACG
>NZ_MCUF01000061.1:0-77841 GCF_002873615.1 Shewanella sp. 10N.286.51.B7 | reverse complement strand
TGCTTACCTCAATTCAAATTGAACATTCATAGAAGACCAAAAGCATATAAAATGTTTTAGCAAGGGATCAATCAACATCTTGGAATCTACAGATGAACCTGCAGGCATAATAATCTCCGTTGGAAGTGTCCGAATGCGTTGAGCTAATTTGCGTGATGGAGGCAGGACGCCGACATAGCCTCAGTTGAGCCAGGGATGGCGAATCTGAGGCGGTAGCTAATTCGCTCATTTAGCATGAGGATCAACACTTCGTCGGAGCGGCAAGGGATATCGAAAAGGGAAATGCTGTTGTTTCCCTTTCGTCTGGTGTGGGCGAAGCGCCACGACTTTGATCTACTTATTAACTAACCTAATAAAATGACTTTTATTGATAAAACCTAGCAAAGTCACCCACAAAAAAACCAGCCACTTTTTCAAGTAGGCTGGTTTTTTAATCGTGATTGTTAAGCCAACGGCTTAACCAACAATTACCCTTGTGGGCGCATCGCTGGGAACAAGATCACGTCACGGATGGTGTGCGTGTTAGTGAATAACATCACTAAACGATCGATACCAATACCTTGACCTGCAGTTGGTGGTAAACCGTGCTCTAGTGCGCGAATATAATCGGCATCGTAGAACATCGCTTCATCGTCACCGGCATCTTTAGCATCAACTTGTGCTTTAAAGCGATTGTCTTGATCTTGTGCATCGTTAAGCTCAGAGAAACCGTTAGCCACTTCACGGCCGCCAATGAAGAACTCGAAACGGTCGGTGATGAAATGGTTGTCGTCGTTACGACGTGCAAGTGGTGAAATGTCAGCTGGGTAACCAGTAATGAACGTAGGTTGCATTAACTGAGGCTCAGCGGTTTCACCAAAGATTTCTTCAAGTAGTTGACCACAAGTCCAGAACTTCTCGATTGTCATGCCAAGGCTCTTAGCCAAGTCACGCATGAACTCAACGTCTTTAACTTCTTCGTAAGTCATAGACTGAATGGTTGCGTTGTCAGGGTTGTATTTTTTGATAGCGTCTAACATGCTTAAACGTGCATATGGGCCACCAAAATCAACAGTATGCTCACCGTATGGTAGCTTGGTAGAACCACAAAGCTCAGTAGCGATCGAACTTAGCATTTCTTCAGTAAGATCCATTAGATCTTTGTAATCAGCGTACGCCATATAGAATTCCATCATAGTGAATTCTGGGTTATGACGAGGCGATAAGCCTTCGTTACGGAAGTTACGGTTAACTTCAAATACTCGCTCAAAACCACCAACCACTAGACGCTTAAGGTATAGCTCTGGTGCGATACGCAAGTACATCGCCATATCAAGTGCATTGTGGTGCGTTTCAAAAGGACGCGCGCTAGCGCCACCAGGAATGCTGTGCATCATTGGGGTTTCAACTTCCATGAACTCTTTTTTGATCATGAAGTTACGGATAGCTGAAACCACTTTAGAACGCATAATAAATGCATTACGTGACTCTTCGTTAACGATTAAGTCAACGTAACGTTGACGGTAACGCGTTTCTTGGTCTGATAAACCGTGGAACTTTTCAGGCAGTGGACGCAATGCTTTAGTGAGCAATTGGTACTGCTCCATGTTCACATATAAATCGCCTTTACCAGAAAGGTGTAACTTACCGGTCACACCGATGATGTCACCAATGTCTAAACCTTGGAATGTGGCTTTAAGATCTTTTTGAACATCTTTACCCGCGTAGGCTTGAATGCGACCAGATACATCTTGGATTACCAAGAATGGGCCACGTTTAGCCATAATACGCCCAGCAATTGAACGGTTAACGTCCATGCCTTCAAGCTCTTCTTTAGTGAAGTGACCATATTCAGCTTGAATATCGGCAGCCTTGTGTTTTCGATCGAAGTTATTTGGGTGACCATTTGCTGGGCAGTTTTCGCGGATGTGATCTAACTTCGCGCGGCGCTCTGCAATTAACTTGTTTTCGTCTTGAGTTTGTTCAGTCATCTTCTTCTCTCGTTAAAGGCCAGATTTAAGGCTAGCTTCAATAAACTTGTCCAAGTCGCCATCTAAGACGCTTTGGGTATTTCGGTTTTCAACACCAGTACGTAAATCTTTAATACGGGCATCATCAAGTACGTATGAGCGGATTTGGCTGCCCCAACCAATATCTGATTTGGCATCTTCCGCGGCTTGCTTATCAGCATTTTGTTTGAGCATTTCTAGCTCAAACAGTTTAGCTTTTAATTGTTTCATTGCAGCGTCACGGTTCTTATGTTGCGAACGGTCATTTTGACACTGCACGACGGTGTTCGTCGGTAAATGGGTAATACGAATTGCAGATTCGGTTTTGTTGACGTGCTGTCCACCCGCACCCGATGCGCGGTAGGTATCGACACGTAAATCCGATGGATTGATATCAATCTCGATTGAATCATCAATTTCTGGATACACAAACACTGAGCAAAATGAAGTATGACGCTTACCTGACGAGTCAAATGGTGACTTACGCACTAAACGGTGAACACCGGTTTCTGTGCGCAGTGAACCAAAAGCATATTCGCCATTAAACTTGATGGTTGCGCCTTTAATACCGGCAACATCACCATCGGTAACTTCCATTAGTTCAGGTTTGTAATCATGGGCTTCACCCCAACGTAAATACATACGTAGGATCATGTTAGCCCAGTCCTGCGCTTCGGTGCCGCCAGAACCTGATTGGATATCTAAATAACAGTTTGCTGCATCATGAGGGCCTGAGAACATACGACGGAACTCAAGTTCCTCTAAACGCTTCTCAAGATCTTCTAATTCAGTGCTGGCATCATTAAAGGTTTCTTCATCGTCTTCTTCGACGGCAAGCTCAACCAGTCCTTCAATATCTTCAAGACCACTGTCCATATCATCGATGGTTTTAACAACGGCTTCTAATGATGAACGTTCTTTACCTAAGGCTTGGGCGTTATCTGGATCGTTCCATACTTCGGCACTTTCAAGCTCTCTTGTGACTTCTTCTAAACGCTCTTGCTTAGCAGCGTAGTCAAAGATACCCCCGAAGAAGTTCGGTGCGGTCAGCGAGTTCCTTGATTTTGAATTTAACTGGGTTTACTTCAAACATGATTATTTCTACTTTAATGGAAATTTAGATTGCTGCAAACCGAGTATTCTAACCTATAGCAAGCGCTAAACCTAGGGGCAAGCACCCTCGTTTTAGTGACTTTTTATCACTTTATTGGTCTGTGCTAACTATCGGTTTAGATACGAGTATAAGGACAGCTATAAGTAGAGGTATAAGCAACTGTGTAAGTATCGGTTAACAAGAAACCTAGCCTTTACGCTTATCACCTTCTAAAAGTCGCTCAATAGTAGATATTTACTGACACAAAAAAGACGACTCAACATTGTGAGTCGTCTTAATGGAGCGGGATTAAATTAACGTTTAAGTTAGCCCTAATAATAACCTTGTCATTAAGCCTGTCATTAAGCCTTTTTTAGACCTTAAATTGACTTACTAACGTCGATAAATAATCACCAGAACTTGCCACAGAAGTACTCACCTCAGCTGCTTGCTGACTCGATGATAGCAACTCATTGACGATCTCTTGTACCGAGGTGATATTACGATTAATTTCTTCAGTCACTGAGCTTTGCTCGGTTGCGGCCGTAGCAATCTGAGTACTCATGTCGTTAATACTGGTCACCGATGAGGTCACAGCACCTAAACTTTCAGATATCGCTTTCGATGAATCCACCGAACGTATACCACTTTTCTGGCTTTGCTCCATCGCATCAACCGCTTGACCGACTAACTTATGCAGTTCAGATAGCATTTCATTAATCTCAACGGTACTGGCTTGGGTTCGACTAGCTAAGCTACGCACCTCATCAGCAACTACTGCAAAGCCGCGACCTTGCTCGCCTGCCCTTGCAGCTTCAATGGCTGCATTTAATGCCAGTAAATTGGTTTGCTCAGCAATGCCGCCAATAACTGTCAGCACTGAATTAATTTTTTTAGACTGCTCACTCAGCGAACTAATATTCTCTGCAGCGCCATCTATTTGCTTCATTAACAGCGAGACTTCATTTAATGAAATATCGACACAATCTTGTGCTTTAAGGACAAAGTCAGATGCGACATCTGTTGCCTCAGCCACACTGTTGGTGTTTTGCGCCACGTCATTTGCCGTAGCTGACATTTCAGTAATCGCTGTAACGATTTGATCGACTTCGCTGTTATGGCTATACAACTGATTTGAAATCGTCACAGTTTGATCGTTAATAGTTTTAGCCGCACCTTTGACTTCATCAGTGGCGCCGGATACTTCAGTAATAATCGCTTGGAGTTTTTCGACAAACAAATTAAATGCGATGCCCAATTGCGCAATTTCGTCATGGCCATTGATCGCTAAACGTTGAGTTAAATCCCCGTCACCGCTGGCAATGTCATTCAGTGAGTTAGCCATATTTTGGATCGGTTGTACCATTCGATGTGCAATCACCACCAGGGCTGATGCGGTTATCACGCCTAATATTGAGGTAATCAACAAAAAGAACATCACACTCTTGTTCATCTCTTCTTGTTGTAATACCTGAAATTTTTCTATCACACCTTCAATATCATCAATATAAGCGCCCGAACCTAACATCCAATTGGTATTCGGGATCATTACTGCATAACCGAGTTTTTCAGTTAACCCTTGGGTATTTGGCTTTTGATAATAGTAAGAAAAATTACCTTCACCCGATTTAGCAGCATTAAGCAAACCAACAATGATTTTAGTGCCATTGGGGTCGGCCATATCAATTTTATTCTGCCCTTCTAGCTGTGGCTGCATCGGGTGAAAAATATTGACCCCTGCATCATCATAGATAAAAAAGTAACCCGCACTACCAAAGCGCAAATCTCTCAAAGCTTGATTCACATTACCTTGTGGGCCTAAATTAATTTGGTACTCAACAACGCCTTGAGCTATTTCAACAGCTTCTTTGAGCTGATTTTTGCGTTCTAACACTAACTCATGTCGAAAATCTTTAATGTCATTATTAAGAGACTGCTGTTCGCTAATATAAAACAGCACTAACACAACGGTGAGAATAACAATTAATGGAATAAGAGAAAGCGCAAGAAGCTTATTTCGAAGAGATAACCGCAACATATAACTTACCTTTAAAAGTGATAACCTTTGAAGTATATATGTCACATTGAATTAAGTTACAAAAATTCAACAATAAAGATAAATTGATCACAAATATATCTCGAACGTGATACAGATTAGAAATACCTTATTTATGAACCTCTAATAAGAATATCCCCATACCGCTTTAAATAATTTCAGCCGATAATTCATCTGCTATTTATACCTGCCCACTTAAGATTAAAAGCGCTTCATAATTCGTTGTAGTTATAAGTTTTGGCAAAAATGAGATCAAAGTCAGCGACGATATTTCTATTAATCGCTTTAGCGCACATAACAAACTTGAATGTGAAGCCAATTACAAAAATAAACTCCATCCATCTCGGTTCATTCTGTTCAGAACTAAATCAGTATATTTTGTAGTACTAATAAAAGGCTAATAAAGCCAATGATAAATTAAACAAGGCCTACAAGATGATTACACTCAAAATAGACGGCAAATCTTTGTCGGTTAATCGTGACAGGAATCTTCTCCAAGCTGCACATGATGCTGGCATTATCATTCCTAGCTTATGCGACCCAAGCCAAGCAAGTTCAGCCCCTAATCCTGATAAACAAGATTGCGATCTTTGTGTGGTCGACATTAAAAATAATGACGGTAGCTGTCGTAAAGTAAAAGCCTGTAAAACCCTCGTTGCCGAAAACATGCAAGTCACTACCCAAACGTCTGAATTAAGCGAGCTACGACGCAATGCGTTAACCCATATTTTGTCTGATCATTTTGCTGACTGTGAAGCACCCTGTCAGCAAGCCTGTCCTGCCGGCGTTGATATTCAAAGTTATCTATTTCATATCGCTCAAGGTAATCACACCGAAGCGGTAAAAGTAATTAAACAAACCTTGCCACTGCCGTTATCTATTGGCCGTGTGTGCCCTGCTTTTTGTGAAGCTGAATGTCGCCGTGGATTAGTCGATGAGCCCGTGGCGATTCGCCAATTAAAACGCCATGCAGCTGACTTAGATTTAGCTGATGAACACAGCTACCAAATTGAGCGCAAACCCGATACAGGCAAAAAAGTAGCCATTATCGGTAGTGGCCCAGCGGGCTTAAGTGCGGGTTACTTTTTAGCAAACCAAGGCCATAACGTCAGTATTATTGAGTCTATGCCCCAGGCTGGCGGCTGGCTACGTTATGGCATTCCTGAGTATCGTTTACCAAAAGATATACTCGATAAAGAAATTGCCTTACTGACTGATAATGGCCTTAACATTCAAACTAATACTCGCCTCGGCGAAGATGTTCACTTAAAGCAATTAACTGACGATTTTGATGCGGTTTGTTTAGCTATTGGCGCGCAAAAAGCGGTACCGATGAATTACCCAGGTAGCCAACTCAAAGGCTGTTATTTAGGCGTTGATTATTTACGTGATTACTGCACTGATAAAAGTTATGCCGTGGGTAAAAAAGTTGCCGTAATTGGTGGCGGTAATACCGCGATTGATTGCGCGCGCACCGCAGTGCGAGCAGGCCATGATGTCACCTTAATCTATCGCCGTACTCGCGATGCTATGCCTGCAGAGCCCTATGAAGTACATGAAGCTGAAGTTGAAGGGGTTAAATTTCACTTTTTGACCAACCCAGTTAAAAACATCAGCGATGAAAATGGTCAAGTTAACGCGATAGAGCTTGCAACAATGGTATTAGGCGAGCCAGACAGCTCAGGACGTCGCTCGCCAAAAGCCAGTGGCGAAACCTTTATTGAAGCGTTTGATACTGTTATCGCAGCTGTGTCACAAACACCAGACATGAGCTTTTTAGAACACCCTGACAGCTATCTAACCAGTGGCGAAATCGCTTTAAGCCGCTGGAATACCTTTATTGGTTGTGAGCACACCATGTCTGCGGGGGTTGAAAAGTTATTTGTTATTGGTGACTCACGCACTGGCCCAGCCACAGCTGTTGCTGCAATTGGTGATGGCCGTAAGGCCGCGATTGCTATTGATAAGTTGCTGCACCAAGGTTTAAGTTGTGAATTAACTCCACAGCAGTTTAATGCGACTAAAGCCGCAAAAACCAATTCTTTAAGCGCTGAATTATACCCAAATACGCAAGCAGAACCGCGCTATAAAATGGCTGAACTCACTGCTATCGAACGCCAACTTAACTTCAATGAAGTTGAACAAGGCTTTGAGCACACTGAGGCGATGAAAGAAGCGGCTCGTTGTCTTGAGTGTGCTTGTCAGGCCAATACCGATTGTAAGCTGCGTGACTATGCCACTGAATATCATGTTGATGCTAAAGCACTCGACACCAACAAGATGCAGCAATTTTCAGTGGATAAAACCAGTCCGTTTATTCAGTTTGATGCCAACCGCTGTATTAGCTGCGGCAAGTGTGTTGATATCTGTGGTCAGCAGAGCGGTCATAATGCGATAAAGTTTGAACAAGACAGCTTCCAAGCTTTACCAAACAGTCACGATACTGAACGCCAAGCGCCAAGAGTTGGCTTTAACGTCACCATGGCCGACAGTGATTGTGTTCAATGTGGCAACTGCGTGCAAGTTTGTCCAACAGGTGCATTAGTTGATGCCCGCGATAAACGCCAAGGCTCAACTGAAGAGTTAAACACCACTTCAACCATTTGTACTTATTGCGGTGTGGGTTGTCGCATTAATGTCAGTGTGTCGCCAACAACAGGCAAAATTTGCCACGTTGAAGGCAGCAATGATTCAGATGTGAATGAGGGGATGCTGTGTGTTAAAGGTCGTTTTGGCTATGACTTTATTCAAAGTGAACAACGCTTAACCACGCCGCTTATGCGTAAAAATGGTGAGTTAATTCCTTGCAGTTGGGATGAAGCCATCGACACGATTGCAGATAAGTTAACCCAAATAAAAGCCAACAAAGGCGGCGATGCCATTGCCACCTTAGCCTCTGCAAAAGCCACTAATGAAGATAATTATTTACTGCAAAAATTTGTTCGTAGCATATTAGGGACTAACAACGTCGATCATTGTGCGCGTTTATGTCACGCCAGCACAGTATCGGCGCTGCAACAAAGTCTAGGTAGCGGCGCGATGACAGGCGATATTCCTGGGATCAAAGAATCTGATTTAATCTTTATTTTGGGTTCAGACACCTGTAATGCTCACCCGATTATTGCCTCGAAGATCAAACAAGCGATCCGCCATCACGGTGCACGTTTAATGGTCGCCGATCCTAAACGCGTGTCGATTGCCGATGAAGCCGAGCTTTATGTGGCGCAAAAGCCTGGCAGTGATGTGGCCTTAATCAACGCGATTATGGCTGAGATCATTCGCAACGACTGGCATGACAAAGCATATATTGCACAGCACACAGAAGGTTTTGAGGCTGTTATCGATACTGTGATGCGCCCTGAATATACCTTAGAAACTGCAGCCAAAGTCTGTGGCATCAGCGCTGATAACATTGCCAAAATGGCCAAATTAATCGGTACGGCAGAGAAAACTGCTATTTACTATGCCATGGGGATAACCCAGCATACTTCAGGCCATGACAATGTTACTGCCATTGCTAACTTGCAAATGCTCTGTGGCAATATTGGTAAAGCGGGTGCTGGTATTAACCCACTTCGTGGTCAAAGCAATGTGCAAGGCGCTTGTGATATGGGGGCGTTGCCACAATATTACACTGGCTATCAAAAAGTGGATAACCCAGCGGTACAAGCTAAATTTGAACAACACTGGAACACGACTCTTTCGCCTAATGTCGGTTTAACGGCTACTGAGGTGATGCATGCGATCAGTCACGATCAAGTGGATGCGTTATATGTGATGGGTGAAAACCCAGTGCTTAGCGATCCCGACCAAGCACACGTACTCGAAGCCTTAGAGAAAATCCCATTCTTAGTGGTGCAAGATATTTTCTTAACCGAAACTGCCCAGTTAGCGGATATTGTTTTACCAGCAGCATCATTTGCTGAAAAACTAGGCCACTTCACTAATACTGAGCGCCGAGTACAACGCTTACAACCTGTATTAACTCCACCAGGTCTTGCCAAGCAAGATTGGAAAATCATCCATGCTATTGCCAATAAAATGGGCGCTAATTGGGATTACGCTAACGAGCAAGCCATCACTGACGAGATAAACCAAGTGACCCCGCAGTATCAAGGGATCACATGGGACAGACTCAATAATGATGACCAAGGCAAACCAAGCAAAGGTATTCAGTGGCCGTGTGCCAATCAGCAACACCCTGGCACCAGAGTATTACATCAAACTGCGCCTATTAAAGGTAAAGGCTTGTTTACGGCAGTCACCCACCGCAGTCCTGCTGAAACCACCTGTGATGAATACCCATTAGTGTTATCTACTGGGCGCTTATTGGAGCAGTTCCACACAGGCACTTTGAGTCGTAAAACCCAAGGGTTAGATATATTAGGCACGCCAAGAGTGATGATGTCGGTGTTTGATGCTGAGCAATTGGGCGTCAGTAATGGCGATATGTTAAAACTGTCGACTCGACGTGGCGAGTTGGAAATTGCAGCGTTCGTGACTAAGCGTGCTCAAGCTGGGGTGCTATTTTTGCCGTTCCACTTTGCTGAAGCCGCAGCGAACAAGCTCACTATTAATGCGATTGACCCTGTAGCTAAAATCCCAGAGTTTAAAGTGTGTGCAGTTAAAGCTGAGTTAGCTCAACCTCAAGTTGCACGAGCGGTATAAGCTTTCAGGTGACAAAACGGTAGCACTTGGAAATAAATAGTGATTTGAAGTTAAAAGGACTTTAAAAGCTGTGGTAGCCACATTTTACTGGCGACCACAGCTTCACTTTATCAAGCTTTAATCGCCAGCTTTTTAACATCGGGCGCCTAGAGGTAAACCACCTTGGTATACCTATACAACTAAGCAAGCATTAGTGAACAACTATTAGTAAACAATCAGAACTAAACAAGCTGTACTAAACGAACACCAGTGAACAGCTATTAGTGAACAAGCTGTACTAAACAAGCTGTGCTAGACAAGTATTGTTCCAACCGCTAGCAATAAAAATAATCCCGCTGTCACTCTTCTTATCGCTGTCAAAGGTAACTTGTCAGCCGACAACTTACCGATGAGCACCACAGGAACATTGGCAATCAGCATGCCGATCGTCGTCCCTAATATCACCATCAATAATGCATCGGCATATTGCGCCCCTAAAATCGATGTCGCAATTTGGGTTTTATCACCGATTTCAGCAATAAAGAATGCAATAAAGCTGGCGACAAAGGGGCCACGATTGGAAATTTTTTCGTCATCATCGAGCTTGTCAGGAATAAGCACCCAAGCGGCCATAGCAAGAAAACTGATGCTAACCACCCAAGTTAATACTTGTGGGGTTAAGTAGTCTGCGATCACAACACCAAGGTAAGCCGCTAATGCATGATTGGCTATGGTCGCTAAAAAAATAGCAGCAATAATAGGGATTGGTTTTCGGTATCGACTCGCAAGCAGTAGCGATAAAAGCTGAGTTTTATCTCCTATTTCTGCTAGAGCAACGGTCGTTATGGATATGGCTAAAACGCTCAAAAAGGTCTCTTATAGAGGTGGGGATTATGTTTAACCTAAGACAACGCTCACTCCCCACCTCGGGTTGTGATCATTGTCTATGGTCTCACTAAATTTTTCAGTCAACGACAATTAACCATCATTGAGCTAGGAATAAAATCTTGAACGCCATGATGATTTTGCATCAATTATGTTGACGAACAAACCGACTCAATAATGTGAGCGGCAAGTTACTCCCCAAAGACAGCGGCAGTGTAAAGATTGTCAGTATCTTTTGCAAGAGTCGTAATTACGGTAAATAAGATAATTGTGATGTAACGTCACTATGTCACTCTCGCTCAAAAATGGCCTTGCGACATTGATTTAGTTTGATAGCCAAGGTAAGTTAACAAAATACTTTGATAATCAAACTAAGGTGTCATTTTGAATTTTGCAGTCGAGCATCATCACGATTTTAATGCCCAGAAAAGTTCAGGGGAAAAAAGAACCCTTTACGTATTAATACTCACAGTCACAGCCATGGTGGTTGAGATTATTGCTGGTACGGTTTTTGGTTCGATGGCACTACTAGCTGATGGTTGGCACATGGGCACCCATGCCGCAGCGTTTTGTATTACCTTGTTTGCTTATCGTTATGCACGCAAGCATGCTCACAGTGATAAGTTTTCTTTTGGGCCAGGTAAAGTCAGCGTGTTGGGCGGCTATACCAGTGCTATTGTCCTTGGTGTTGTGGCATTACTGATGATAGTTGAATCGGTAAGTCGACTATTTAATCCTCATACGATTCAATTTAATGAGGCCATCATTGTGGCCTTTATCGGCTTGGCCGTGAATGTCGCCAGTATATTTTTATTGGGTGACCACCACCATCATGATCACGACGGGCACTCACACGGACACTCACACGGGCACTCTCATGAGCATTCACATGAACAGGCTGATAAGCTCTCGCACGAACACTGCCATGAAAAAAATCATCACAATAGCCACTCACATGACCATAGCAAAACAGATGAGCATTCCCATGAACATTCTCATGGACACTCTCATGAAAATGGCGAAAAACATCATGACCATAATTTACGCGCAGCCTACATGCACGTAATGGCTGATGCGCTCACGTCGGTATTAGCGATTGTTGCATTGGTGTTCGGTAAGTTTTATGGCTGGCATTGGTTAGATGCTGTTATGGGAATAGTCGGCGCACTTGTGATCACTAAATGGACCATAGGCTTGATGAAGCAAACCAGCCCTATTTTATTGGATGAGAATATTAATGAGGAATATCGCCAGTCAATTAAAACAGCCTTAGCACCTTATGCTGAAGTAAAAGATCTCCATATTTGGAAAATCAGTGGTCATCATTATTCAGCAGCAATTACCTTAGTGTCGACAAAAAATGATATTTCAATCGATGAATATAAGACCTTGCTGAGTCAATTTGATAAAATCAATCATCTGACACTTGAAGTTCATCCATCACCTGATCAAATGACTGATCAAATGACTGATCAGATGGCTTAATCCAGTGACTAATCCAATGACTAATTAAATGGCTATTTAACTAAGTCGATTAACTAAGTCGATTAACTAAGCCGATTAACTAAGCCGATTAACTAAGCTGATTAAGCCTGCCAATTGAGCGAATAGATTGAATGTATTTATGAGTTATCACATGAACGATATTGAAAAGCTGAATCAAACCATTACTGAATTTTATGACAAAATGTCTTCTTGGGAGCAATCCGTTGTAAAGGAAACGGGTTACTCGTTGGCACAAACTCATACGATTGAAGTGCTTGGTATTCACGGCGCCTTAAGAATGAAAGAGCTTGCCCAAAAGCTTGGTATTACAACAGGCACTTTAACGGTTCAAGTGGATAAGTTGGTCAGTCTTAATCTGGTTGAACGCTGCGCTCACCCTGAGGATGGCCGCTCAACGGTCATCAAACTCACAGATGCTGGTGATAAAATTCATCGACAGCACAACCAGTTGCACCTTGACTTAATGAACGACTTAACTCGTCATGTTGCCCCTGAACAAGCAACTGTATTACTGGCATGCTTAGAGAAAATGAATCAAGAATTTTAAGGCTATAGCAATAGAAAAATCGACTATAGCCCCAGAGATAAAAGATTTGGCGGGATTCAAATAAGCATTATAAAAAGCTCACCAAGGCGCCAGTCGCAGCAAAACCTAACACCAACAACACAATGTTTGGTTTACATGTTTTAAGCACCGCAAAACCCGTTAACACCAATGCCATATCAAGCGGTTCTACCACTGCGGAAGTAAAAACAGGACTATACAGCGCGGCAAACAATAAGCCGACAACGGCAGCATTTACCCCAGAAATGGCGCCTGAAATTGCTGGCCTTTCACTAATGGCATGCCAGCTTTTTAAGCCCACCAGCATTAATAAGAAACCTGGTACAAATATCGCAATTGTAGCAACCAGTGCGCCGAGTACCGGCTGTTCTAACCATAAGTCAGCCCCTAAAAAAGTGGCTAAAGTGAACATTGGGCCAGGTACCGCTTGCGCCAGCGCATAACCCGTTAGAAAGCGATCTGAGCTGACCATTTCACCCACATTGGCTTCAAGTAATGGCAGCACAACATGACCGCCACCAAAAACTAAACTGCCCACTTGATAAAACTGCGCAAAAACCTGACCTAAAGTGCCCGTTTGGTTAATAAAGTAAAAGCTCGCCAGTAGACCAACAATAAATATTGAAAGCCATGCATAGTTCAATTTAATCGGCGTGTTATCTGGGGTAATATTCGCGCCTTTAGTCAGTACCATCACACCGATAATCGCTGCTATCAGTAACACCACAGTTTGGGTTAGTAATGACGGGAACAGCATAATGCTTACAGCTGTGCCAACCATGAGCACTCGCGCTGTTTTACGCTGACAGAACTGACCAAACATGCCGAGGGTGGCATCTGCAACGACAACGACAGCTAATAATTTAAGACCATGTATCACACCAGAAACAACTTGGGTTTCTAGCCAGTGAGCACTCGTTACAGCAAGCAGGAAGAGTAAAACAAAAGAAGGTAAGGTAAAGCCAACAAATGCAGCAACCGCCCCCGCAAGACCACCACGGTGGTATCCGATAGCAAAACCAACCTGACTGGAACCAGGTCCTGGCATAAATTGGCTTAACGCCACTAAACTGCCATAACGTTTATCATCAAGCCAGTTCAGCTCATTGACAAAGGTCTGTCTAAAATAGCCAATATGTGCAGCTGGGCCGCCAAAGCTAATAAAACCTAATGCTAAGAATCGAGTAAAAATCTGCCACATAATTAAACTACTTCCATATCGCTTAAATACTGTTTTGCATCAGTACAACGGCGACAGACTTTATAAGGGTGAGCTAGATAAAGTCAGTGCGATTGAGACTAAAGATGCTTTCACGCTAATTATATGACAGTTTAATTTAACTTTTATGACATAGAGATAATCAATTTAATCTTTAAGATTCATTAGCGCGTTTTCACAAAGCTGTTTTAATTGACGCAATTGCTCTGCATCACCACCCACTTTACAACGCATTAATTCAGGAATGCTTTTCGCTTGTTGGTGTAAGGCTTTGCCCGCTTCTGTGAGATGCAGTACGCGAACACGCTCATCGTGTTTATTACGATCACGAATAACCAATGCTTTAGTTTCTAATCGTTTTAATAACGGCGTTAAGGTTCCTGAATCTAAATGCAGTTTTTCACCTAATGTTTTCACGCTAATGCCCGACTCTTTCCACAACACCATCATCACTAAATATTGTGGGTAAGTCAGAGATAATTGATCAAGCAAGGGACGGTAAGCTCGAATGAGCGCATTCGTTGCACTGTACATAGCAAAACAAACTTGATTCTCTAACGCCAAGGGATCCATTTTCTGACTCATGGTGACTCCTTTCTCGATAAAATGAGTGATACAAACCTATGGCGCTATCTTAACATATTTAATTGCGCACAAGTTAATATCCAGATTGTCGAATTATCAAAAAATAGTCTATAGTTTTTCCAGTTTCAGCCGATAACAAAATACTGCTATCTACATGTCGTATTGTATAGCCGCAACTTATGAGTGAATACCCATGTCTTTATCTATCAATGCACCATCATCAATGCCAACTAATATTGATTCTGGCAGTAGTTTAAAAGTGGCTGTGATGGCTAAAAACCAACAAAAAGTGGAAGGACAAATGGCAATGCAGTTAATTGAAGCTGCACAACCTGAGCCTCAACCTGTTGGCAATGCTGGACACATCATCAACACCAAAGCGTAAGTTGAATTAATACTCCCGCTTTAAAACAGTACTAATAAACACTGAATACGCTATGATTTGTTCTATGAGTTATTTAGAACAGGATGTTGATAACAATGTTGACACCAATGCAAACAATTATGCGTATTCAGACTTCACGACTTTCAACTCTCGCTTTTTCAATTTTATTTTTATCGTGCTCAGTTAATGCATCTGACGCCGTCTCCCCCGCTTTTGATTGTCAAAAGGCCAAAAGCCAAGTTGAAGTGTTAATTTGTCAGGACAATCAACTTGCCAAGCTAGATATGCAAATCAATGCAACATATCAAAAAGTGATCAATCAAATTAGCAGCGAAGAAATAGCCCATGTGAAGGCTTTTCAGCGAGGTTGGATTAAAGGTCGCGATGATTGCTGGAAAGCGGAACAAATTAAGCAATGCGTGCAATCGTCTTATGAAACACGATTAACTGAATTACAAATTGCTGCAGGTGAATTTGAAGTACCTGAACCCATTCAATATGAATGCGGCCTTGAAGCAAATGATACGTTAACCAAAGTAACGGCATATTTTTATAATGACACAGCAATTCCCGCAGCAATGCTCACGGTTTCGCCTACATCCGATTATATTAACGCGACGAATTTAGCCTTGTTAACCCGCACGGCATCAGGGGCAAAGTATCAAGGGCAAAACTTTAGCTTTTGGACTCATCAAAGTGAAGCGACTTTCAGCCAATATGCGCAAGCCGATCTCAACTGCAAATCACATTAATATCACCCCGAGATAAAACCAAAAACCATAAAACAAAAAACCATGTCATATGACATGGTTTTCATTGTTATTCTACAGAAACGCTGTTGCGATAAGTGGTTAATTTAAAATAGTGTAACCACGATTAGCCATACAATTACGTACTACGGTTTCTTTTTCTGCCTGATAATTTGCTTCGTTTGCGCGTCTATCACGTGAGCCACCCAGTAAGCCAGAAACAACACCAACACCTGCGCCGATTTTAGCACCGTCAGAACCACTGCCACCTGCAATCGCAGTACCTGCAGCGCCTACAGCTGCACCTTTAGCAGCACTGCTTACCACGCCACGAGAGTTGCTATTTTTTTGCACTTGCTGTGACATTTCAGTGCATTGATGCTCGTCATACACAAAGTCTTTATCGTCTACGCCTGTTTTATCATAAATGATATTTGCGCTTGCAGAGAAAGCAAAAAAAGTCAGTGAAACCAGTAATAATTTTTTCATTTGAATGCCTCAAGCGGAAATTAATGTCGTCACATTGCAATTGTTATCATTCGCAATGTCATTGATATTGTATAGCCTACCTTAATTTTAGCGTAAAAAAGGAATATCACCTTTTACGAATGGAATAATGGTAAATGACACAAGGTTTACTCCACTTAATCTCACAAATATAGCTCACAAATATATTACATAAAGCTATATTTCAAACACAAAAATCAGACTTTAAGCATAAAAAAAGCAGCGTTATTAGCTGCTTTTTATCATCAATAACGCTGATGAGCTTATTAATTTAGCTTACTACTTTCATAAGTGTGGCACATCTGTTGAGCTTGTTCTTCGTTATACTCACGTAGTCCGCTTAACACTAAGGTTTTCACTCCACTGCCGATCACTTTGCCTTCGCTTTTTAATGCAAATTGCAATGTCACATCACCACGCTTACCGTTAATCTCCATGTGCTGCTCTACTAACTCTAAGCTCATTTCAGTGAACTCAAACGTGTCTAAATGAAACGACATGCTTTCGTATATCACTAATGGTCGCGTTGGATTAATCATCATGCCGTATTCTTTCATCATAGGCACTAATACATGAATAAAATTAAGCCCAGAAAAAGCCACATAACTTTTAATAAAAGCCGCAGTTTGCACATCACACTGACAAACTTCGCCTTGGCGTTCTATGTGTAAATACTCTTTACCTTTGGTATCACAGATACTGAACTTCTCGCCTGCATCTTTATCTAGCTCAAGCTCGATGCCATCGCCAACCATACCGGCAAATTTAAACTGCATGTTTTGGCTTAAACCAAACTCAGTTAACACTAAGGCAAATAACAAATCACCAGGGACACAAAAACGTTTGGCACCGACATTATGAATAGGGTTAAAGTCTTCAGCGACGTGTTTTGCAAAGTCACTCGCTTGTTGGGCTGAAATAAACACGCTCTGATCTTGCTTGGCATAATAAGGTGACAAAAACATATACATCCATTCTTAAATCGTGAAAGAAATCCCTCTCTCGTCGAGCTGGGCTTTTTTTATTTGCACCGAGTGTACTAGAAAAATCCCAAAACACTCAGCCGATGACTCATTTAACAACATTAAAGTTAATGATTGACCGAAAACATAATGTGACCTTGATCGCATCCATCTTAATCCAAAGCTCAAAAGCAGCGCAATCGTTAATCACAGTTAAGTAAATGTTGATTTTAATGTTCATTTAAGTAAACTTCACGACAATTAAGATACAAATAGAAACAATTGCTATTTGCATTTTACTTACAAGTCGTCTTTGGAGAACCGTATGACCCAGCGCAACAGCCTTCGTATCAGCATTCTAGCTAGTGCTCTATTAACTACTTTTTCAGCATCCGCTGCTGAAAACGCCACAATGGAGCAAATCTCCATTTTTGGTAGTTCAAATCCTGTTAACAATGTGCCTGGTAGTGCCCATGTTATCAACGACGTTGAAATAGAGAATTTTAAGTACACAGATATTATGCGTACGTTAGCATCTGTACCTGGTGTGTACATTCAAGAGGAAGACGGCTACGGCTTGCGTCCTAACATTGGGATGCGTGGTACTGGTCAAAATCGTTCTGAGAAGATTACTGTGATGGAAGATGGTGTTTTAGCGGCTCCAGCTCCTTACGCTTCACCTGCTGCTTATTACTTCCCGACATCAGGAAGAATGCAGACAGTAGAAGTTATGAAAGGTGGCTCTACGCTTAAATATGGTCCTCGTACTACTGGCGGTATTATTAATATGATTTCTCGCCAAATCCCTCAAGAAGAATTAGCGGGTGGAATCGATGTTGCTGCAGGGCAAGATGGCTTTGCTAAATTACATGCTCATGCTGGCGGACAAGGTGAGCGAGTTGGCGCAGTTGCCGAAGTTTATCGTTATCAAGCAGATGGTTTCCGCGATATTAATGGTGTCGGCGGTGATACCGGTTTTACCAAGAATGATGCATTAGCAAAAATTAGCATCGACAGTAGCGAAGATGCAAAGTATCAACAACGTGTTGAGCTAAAATTAAAGTACTCAGATGAAGTCTCAAATGAAACTTATATGGGCTTAACCGAAGAAGACTATAACAGCAGTCCTTTTACTCGTTACTCTGCATCGCAAAAAGATGAAATGACGACTGATCATAAACAGATCCAGTTGAACCATATTATTGATTTCAGTGACACTGTGACATTAGCAACAACTGCTTATTACAATAACTTTGCTCGTAACTGGTATAAAACCTCAAAGGTTGATGGTCAAAGCTTAAATAGCGGCGGAATAGAAGCTGCTGCAGATTTTGACCGAGCTCCGGCTTCTTCATCACCTATTGATGTTCAAGTTAAGGCAAACAACCGTGAGTACTTATCTCAAGGCATTCAAACTGAATTAAATTGGTTGCTAGGTGATCATGAATTGTCATTTGGCGCTCGTTATCACGAAGATGAAATGGATCGTTTCCAGTGGGTTGATACTTACGAGCTCAATAATAACCAAGTGATGTCACTAACTGACAGCGGCACGCCAGGTACTGACTCAAACCGTATCGATAGTGCTGAAGCGTTTGCACTTTATGTTCAAGACCAAATTACTTTAGGTGATTTAGCCATTACTGCGGGCCTTCGTTATGAAGATGTGACGACTCAACGTCGTGATTGGGGTAAAACAAATCCAGGCCGTGAAGGTGCGCCAGATAAAGATATCAGTAACAGCTTTGATGTTTTACTACCATCAGTAGCAGCAACTTATCAGATCACTGAAGATTTAATTGTGCTTGCTGGTGTACAGAAAGGTTTCGCACCTTCAGCGCCTGGTAATGATGATGGTGAAGAGGAAGAAAGCTGGAACTACGAAGCTGGTCTTCGTTACAACACTGGCGCATTAAGTTCAGAAGCAATTGTGTTTTACAGTGACTACAGCAACATGCACGGTAACTGTACCGCTGCGCAAGGTTGTGATGATGACAACATTGGCAATCAGTACAATGCAGGTGAAGTTGAAGTCACAGGCTTAGAACTGAGCTTAGGTTATGAGTTTAATCAAACGGGCGAAATATCATTCCCTGTTAAAATGGCATACACCTACACCAGTGCAGAGTTCCAAAACAGCTTTAGCTCAGATTTTGAATCATGGGGCGATGTAGAAAAAGGTGACGAACTTCCTTACCTTCCTGAAAACCAACTATTTGTCTCTGCAGGTGTACAAGCAGAATCATGGCAAGTAACGATTGCCGGCCGTTACACGTCAGATATGCGCACAGTAGCTGGTCAAGGAACAATTCCATCAGAGCAGTTAATTGCTGACAAAACCATTGTAGATTTATCTGCACGCTACTTTATTAATGATGCATCAGAAGTCTACTTAACCGTGGATAACTTATTTGATGAAACCTATATGACAACCCGTATTCATGGCTCTATCTTCTCAGGTAAGCCACAGACTGCGACTGTAGGTTATAACTACAAGTTCTAACAAACTTATGAGTTAATCAGCCAAAGCCAGCTTAATCGCTGGCTTTTTTTGTGGCTAACAATTTTGATAATACAGGCGTATTAAAAACAACACGCTTACGATCAAAAAGGGTTCACCAGTGATAGTGAACCCTTTTATACATTAATTTGAGCGATGAACTTATAACAAAGACTCTTTAGTTAGCCTAGTTAATGATTTTTTGCCACCAAGAACGTTCTTCACCGCAATTATCAATTGGCTGATAGCTGTCAATGCGGGCTGGCATGGCAACGACATTGTCACAATCAGATTGCTTTGCTACACCGGTAGTTCTATCGAAATAACCTTGGGTAATACCATTGGCAGGAGTCATTCTTAACCCTAAAGGCGGACGATTGCTCAAGAAGGCTTGGTAAACCGCCATAGCGCCGCTGGAACCATATAAGCCTGTCTTAGAGTTATCGTCTTGACCAACCCAAATCGCGGCAACGTTTCTTTCATCAAAGCCTGCAAACCATGAGTCACGGCTATCGTTACTGGTACCCGTTTTACCCGCTAAATCAACATTTGGGAAAGCGCGTCCTAAACGTTTTGCCGTACCATCTTTTACCACTTGATTCATAGCATATTGCACCAGGTAATCGGTTGCTGGCTCCATTCCTTGTGTGGCACTTTCTCGGCTCACTTTCAAAGGTTGATTGTTGCTATCTAATACCGCCGTAATCGAGGTCAAAGGACGGTATCGGCCATTATTTGCAATCGTTTGAAATGCTTGTGCCACCATATACGGCGAGCCATTAATCGCACCTAATAACATTGACGGATAACGCGGTATAGCCTCACTCCAACCCGCATCTGCCATAGTTTTAGCCACATTATCCACACCGACTTCAATACCCACATTGACCGTTGGTACATTCATTGAGTTTTTAAAGGCGGTCAATAATGGTACTTCGTCTCTAAAGACTCTATCCACATTTTGCGGTGACCAAGTTTTACCCTGGCCATTTTGCAAAGTAATCGGTTTATCAGCCACAGGTGATGCCAAGTTGTATTTACTGCCTTGCTGAAGCGCCGTAGCGTAAACAAACGGTTTAACCAGAGAGCCAATCGGGCGTCGAATTTCTACCGCACGGTTAAAGCCATCAAAACTTGGCACTCTATCACCGACCATTGCCGCGATACCGTCAGTATATTTGTCGGTGACGACCATGCCGACCTGCACATTTTTGGCACGTTCATCTAACGTCTTCATGGTCGAAACAACTGCTTTTTCAGCCGCGTCTTGCGCCATAGGATCAAGTGTGGTGTATACCTTTACCCCAGATTGCTGTAATAAACTGTCACCATAACGACGGCGCAGTTCATTTTTCACTACCGCAAAGAAAGCAGGTAACTTCTGATGCACTGACTTATTAAAGTCACGTAAACCAATGGGCGATTCAACCGCTGCCTTATACTGTTCAACGGTGAGTTTGTCGTCTTCCATTAACAAGCGCAGCACTAAATCGCGACGGTTTTGGGCACGTTCTGGCGATCGCCAAGGGTTGTAATAAGATGGCCCTTTAATCGCAGCGATTAAAAATGCTTGCTGCGATACTGTCAACTCGGCAATTGGACGACCAAAATAGAATTGCGAAGCCAAGCCCATACCATGCACGCCGCGAGACTTATCTTGCCCCATATAAACTTCATTTAAATACGCCTCAAGAATTTCATCTTTGCTGTAGCGAAAATCAATAATGATCGCCATTAAGGCTTCACGTATTTTACGAACAATCGATCGCTCACTGGTCAAAAAGAAGTTTTTAGCTAACTGCTGAGTTAATGTCGAGCCGCCTTGAACTGTGCGCCCTGCGGTGATGTTAACGATCGCTGCTCGCGCGATCGCAAAAGGGTTGACTCCGTGATGCTCATAAAAACTGCGATCTTCTACCAGTATTAATGCATCAACAATGGCTTGGGGCATTGCTTCTGTTGGCACAAATAAACGATCTTCGCCCCCAGAAGCTAATATTCTATCTAATAATACTGGCTCTAAATGGAACACTGCCATCTGGCGTTTATCAGACATGCGCTGAACAGCTGAGACACCTTGGCTATCGAATGAAATCATCACTCGCTGTGCAACTTGATCGCCTTCTGGATGCAAAAATGGTCGACGCCATAACTCGATTTTTGTGCTCGACGCTGAAAACTCGCCCACTTGTCTCGGATTAGCAACTTTGCGATATCCCAGTAACTTAAGTTCAGACATTAATTGTGGATGATTAATCGCAGCGCCGGGATAAATGGCCATTGAGCGACTGAAAACCTGTGCAGGTAAATGCCACTTTTGCCCTTCAAACTTACGCGCAATGATTTGGTCTAAGTAAATGCCATAGGAGCTCACAATCACTAAACCAATCAAGGCTATTTTCCAGAAGAATGACCAAAATACCTTCCATTTAGAGCGAGGTTTCTTTTTCACATTAACACGTTTTACACCTGACTTTTTAGCGGGTGCTTTTTTTGCTGTGGTCTTTTTAGGCGCTGCTTTTTTTACTGCAGGTTTTTTCTTATTATCAGTCATATTTGGGTAAGTCTGTTCGTCCTTGGCTATTACTGTAAGCCTGGTGTTTTCTTTTTAGTGAATTTAGTGGCCGTAGTGTTGGCCGGATCGTCTGGCCATAAATGGCGCGGATATCGACCACGCATTTCTTTTTTAACATCAACATAAGGCCCTTGCCAAAAGCTGGCTAAATCCGCAGTCACAGCAATAGGTCGCTGCGCAGGAGACAATAGTTCCATCGTGACCACCAGCTTACCATGAAGTAATTGCGGGCTTTGTGATAAACCTAAAGCCTCTTGCAGTCGCACACTTAATAACGCTCGAGCTTGAATACCGAGACTTTTTCCGTTCTGGCGATTCGCTATTTGATCAATATCTGCATTATCACTGGCAATGTCATCAACTTGATAAGTGATCGGCGCTGATGTCCCTGTTGCCATTTTCCAATGTGTTGGTAACAGCTCATTTAATGTTTGTTGCTGCGACCAAGTTAATAGGTTCTTTACGTGACCTAATATATCCACTTTTTGCAGTTTAGCAATCGAATTAACCTCAGTTAAATACGGCGCTAACCACTGCGACAAGCTGGCAAGTAAATGCTCTGTATCGATAACAGGCCAATCATGATCAGGGGCAAACTGCTGTGCTAATTTTAAACGATATTGTAACTGATAAAAGCGCTCATCAAGGTTAAGGATGCTTAACCCTTTTCGTTGAATATGGCTCACTAACGCTTGCACAATTAAAGAAGAGTCAACATTACTCTCTAATGTGCGGCTAACAATAATGTCGCCTATTTTTTGTTGTCGTTCAGCATAAAATCGCCCTTTCACTTCATCCCATTCACAGATTTTATGTTCCGAAATCAAACTCGCTAAATCATGATGTAAATGGTCAGAGTTAATGGCTGCGGCTAAATAGACTCGACCGGCATTGCGCCCTTGTGATTCTTGAAAATCTGCCACCACTAACCAGTCATGATTGGACATATTATCTTCAATATCTATGGTAACGCCTGTGCCGTTACTCAGCAGAAACCCTTGTTTACCCCGTGCTTTAGCTATGCGGTCAGGAAAGGCTAACGCCAGTAAACTGCTGATATCACGACTTGCTGCATCACGGGCGATTTGTTTTATATCACCTGACACAGCTAATAATCTCTGCCACTTTCTCACTTGATTAGCCATTAGCCCTTGGGATGCGAGAGAAAGGTACTGACTAATATCCACGCCTTTTTTAGGTAAGCCTCTCGCTTCTAATACGGCAGCGAGTAAGCATGCTAACGACACCAAATCCGCTTGTTGATGAGCATCAGCAAGTGCCTTAGATTGCAATAACATATGCGCTAAACGTGGATGGCAACCCAGTTCATAAGCGGCTTGGCCTTGTTGGGTAATCTTATGTTGAGCATCAACAAGTGCAAGCTGTGCTAACAAGCGCCAAGCAACTTGCTGATGTATCGTTGGCGGCGGCGTCAGTAAAGGGAAGTTTTCAATATTGCTTTCACCCCAATAAGCGCAATCTAACGCCATTGAGGTTAATTCACTAATGCTGATTTCTGGGGCTTCTGTTTTGGCTAAGCGGCTTTGCTCTTCTTGTCCCCATAAACGTACACAACAGCCTGGTGCAAGACGACCTGCACGTCCTGCACGCTGAATAGAGGAGGCTTGGCTTATGCGTTTAAGTGATAAGCGACTCACACCTGTGCGGGGATTAAAGCTCGCTTCACGCTTATAACCACTGTCGACCACAATGGTGATGCCATCAATGGTCAAACTTGATTCGGCAACGTTGGTCGCAATGACAATTTTCCGCTTGCCTTCTGGTGCCGGCGCTATCGCTTTATCTTGCTCAGCTGGGGTTAAGTCCCCATACAATGGACACAAGATAAATTGCTGACTATCAAGCTTTTGACTAAGAAGTCGTTGCAGTTTATTAATTTCGCCTTTGCCCGGCAAAAAAGCTAATACTGAACCTTGCTGATACTGGACTGGCACTGTTTTTGACTCAGTGCTGACACTATCGATGATGACACTCGCTAACGCATCTAACCACTGCTGTTGACCCGCTACTGGGCGGTAGACTTTTTCAACATCAAAACTTCTGCCTTCACTGACTAGCATCGCAGCATCAGGCATTAAGTTCTGTAACGGTAAGCCTGAGAGCGTCGCCGACATGGCAATCAGCTTTAAGTCATCTCGTAATGATTCTTGCACTTCTAACGCCAGTGCTAAGCCTAAATCTGTGGGTAAATGACGTTCATGAATTTCATCAAAGATGATCACTTCAATTCCTGTGAGTTCAGGATCTTGTTGGATCATTCGAGTTAGAATGCCTTCAGTAACAATTTCTAATCGAGTGTTGGCGCTGACTTTTGCTTCACCACGCACGCGATAACCGACACTATCACCAACCTTTTCGCCCCGTGATTTAGCAATAAATTGCGCGACACTGCGGGCAGCAACACGCCTGGGTTCAAGCATCAGAATTTTGCCATTGATTTGCGGCCATTGCAGCATTGCCATCGGCAATGCTGTGGACTTACCCGCCCCAGTAGGCGCTTCAAGGATAATTTGACTATGGTCGGTCAATGCTTGCTGCAACGGTGCAAACAAAGCTTGGATCGGTAATGAACTCAAAAGGATAACTTTAACAACGGATGATGCTATTCAGTTTACGCATATTCGAATCTTGATGCCATCTCATAGACTGACACTATTGCGTTGAATTGCGTTGAATTGAGTTGTGTTGCGTTAATTTAGTAACCAAGGGCTGCGAACCCCTGAGGATAATTCAATTAACCGTGCAGGCCTGCCAATAGCATAACCTTGGCCATAATCTACGCCCAGCTCACGTAATAATCGGCCAATGGTCTCGCTTTCAACAAACTCACCAATCACTTCAAAATCCATGTCTTTACCCAGCTGACATATGGCCGACACAATGGCTTTATCACTGCGGTCATCACAAACATTTACTACAAATTGACCGTCAATTTTAACGTAATCAACATCAAGACATTTAAGGTAAGCAAAGCTTGAGAAACCTGAGCCAAAATCATCTAACGCCAGTTTACAACCTAGTGGCTTAAGTAAGTCAATCAAAGCTGTCGCTTGTTCAAGCTGACTCACAGCCGCTGTTTCAGTGATCTCAAAACACAGTTTGGACACTAATTCAGGCTCGACCATTAAACGCATTTCTAACCAGCTCATAAATTTACTGTCAGATAATGACAATGCAGATAAATTTACTGACACCATAGAAAGCTGTTCCCAAATTTCCATGTGGCGAGCGCCCCATTTTAATAAGTTATCTATGACCCAACGATCGATTTTTGAGGCCAGGTTATAACGTTCTGCCGCAGGAAGGAAAACCCCTGGTGAAACGTATCGGCCATCTTCTTGCACCATACGCAGCAGAATCTCCATATGAATACCCGATTCATCGGACGATAATGGCTCAATAAGTTGATAAAATAGTTCAAATTGGTTCAGAGCCAATGCTGAAATGATATCCACTGAAGCGAGCATTTGATTGTACAACTGGTGCATTTGTGGATCGTTTTTACAATAAAAGTGCCAGCGATTTCGGCCGCCTTCTTTGGCAATTCGACAAGCTGCATCAGCTTGGCTCATTATGCTATATATATCTGAAGTGCGTGAGTCAAGTTCTGACAAGCCCATACTGATACTGACATTATGGGTGATTTCCCCCCAAATAAATTCGTGTTCCGATAGTTGCTGGCAAATTCGTTTTGCCACTAATTCGGCCGATTCCTTATCAGCATAGAACATCAAGATGCCAAACTCATCACCCCCTAACCTTGCGACAATATCACCGGTGCGTAATAGCAAGCTTAGGCGTTTGGATACTTGGCACAAAAGTTCATCACCCGCTTTATGACCACTCACATCATTGATCACCTGAAACTGGTCTAAATCAAGAAAAGCAACACACGCAGGCAGGCGATCTTTAGCATCAATAGCTTCTTCTAACATCGCTTCAAACTGCACACGATTGGGTAAACCAGTAAGAGGGTCATAGTTTGACTGGAATGACAGTTCATCGGCTAATCGATATCGCTCGGAAATATCCTCAACCATCATCAGTAAATGATTTTCGATATCTAACGCACGACAAAAGCTCATTTTATACCAATGTTTTGTTCCAGCGATAATTAATGGAATTTCGCACCAAGACTGATGCAAAGCGCCTTCACGCACAATGTGTAAACAATCTTCCAGCAGCAAATGATCATCTGAGTTAATTACCGAAAATAAACTTTGGTTTAGATGTAATGGTAAGTTCTGGTTGGCAACCTGATTCTGTTTACTGACATTGTTATCTTTATCGATTAACGCACATGCGACGGGGAGTTGTTGAAATAGTTCTAAATATTGTAATTCTTTATTATTTAATAACTCAGTGACACGAGTCAGCTCCACTTGAGAACAAAGCGTAAGCGCACTTTCATTCACGAGATAAAATTTAGCATCTGCTTGAGCAACAATACCCTTATGTTGATGTTGATGTTGATGTTGATGTTGATACGGCACCAAACATAATCGGCTGTTGCCAATAACGACAGTATGGTTAATGTGTAATTGAATAGGCAGCGTGGATGATGTAATGAATTGATTTAATTCGTCAATTAATCGTACTGAAAAATGACTTTGCTTAACCTCGCGGGACTCTGGCTCTAGGTCTTTATCAGGAAATAAGCCACTGTGTTGATTAAGTAATAATTGCTCACACAGGATTGGAAATGATGCCAATGATAAACCAAGAATTTCGGCATTTTGGCGATTGTTCTCATACACTTTCAATGCATTGGCTTGTAAAACAAAGCCACTGGTAATGTGCTCTGATACTTGGGACAAAATAACGATCACGCCATCGCAGCCAAGTTGCTGTTGCAACGCTTCAACTTCTGTAGCCACTTGCTCTGACGATAACAAGCGACTTAATTCAGAAGATTGTTTACTGACCCATATCGATTCCAATTCGCTATCAATCATTAAATAACTCATTATGTAATTGCAATTTATCTCTCACTATTTAGTCGTATCGCTTTTAGCATTACGATGGTGAACTGTTGTTCCATAACGTTAACTACAATCTTAGCTCATATTATTAACGTCAGGTTAAAAACGACAACTTTCTTGGTTATCCTTAACTTAAGTAACCTATAAATTATCTTAGAGTTTATCTCTGCGCGAGATAATTCAATGCATAACGACTTAGTAAGGCAAACGAATGTCTGAAAATGATAACAAACGCACTTTTATTGGCTTTTCTATATCAATTAATAACCAGCAACGGCTAATAAACATCCAACAGCGATTAGCATCTCACATCAATCCATCTGCCACACCAGTGCGTAATACTAACTTACACATAACTGCGGCTTTTTTAGGACTGACCAGTGCTCAAGACATTGAAAAAATTGACACAGAGATATCCTCAATGTCATTGCATCGCTTTAGCCAAAGGCTTGAGCATATTAGTTATTGGCCGAAGGCAAAAATACTGTGTATCGAAGGAGTAGCCTCAATTGAATTAAGGAGTATTGTTGAGCAACTCACGCAGTTAACCAAGCAGCTAAACCTGCATCAAAGCCAACATGATTATCGGCCTCATGTCAGTTTATTTCGTCATGTAAAAATACCATCTTCAACTCAAGCGTTAATGAATGAGATAACGACAAAAGCTTCCAACATGATAAAACTAGCGCCTATTAGCTTCGATATCACTGAGCTGACTTTATTTGAATCAAAATCAACACCAATGGGCGTTGAATATTTAGCCCTTAAAAGTTGGCCACTGAACTGATAACTGTAAACTGCAAATCGGAAAATTAAACACAAAAAAGCCGCATATAGCGGCTTTTGGGATGTAAATCGATTGTGGACTAACCAATACGACAGCTCTAGATCTCAGCTTATTTATTTAGTATCGCAGCAATAGTCAGAACACCGTGAGCCGTGGCACCCGCGCTCCATAGTGAATTAGCCGATGACGCATAGGCGCCAGCTAAATCCATATGTAACCAGTTAACATCAGGGCGAACAAAGCGCCACAAGAAGCCTGCAGCATTTGAAGCACCACCAGCACCGCCACCTTTCATTGCACGGCTGTTAGCCGTATCAGCATAAGGTGAAGGACACATATCTTTATGCCATGCATCTAATGGTAAAGGCCATACATTTTCAGCAACGCTTGCAGCTTGTTGCTGTGCTAACTGTAATGTTTCCATTTGCGGAGAGAAAATCGCGTTATAATTTGTCCCAACAGCCATGACGGCTGCGCCTGTTAATGTCGCTGCATCTATAATCAGTTCAGCTCCGGTATCGGATGCGGCTTGTAAACCATCAGCTAAGACTAAACGGCCTTCAGCGTCAGTATTAACCACTTCAACGGTAACGCCATTTTTGTAAGTCAGGATGTCACCTAACTTATAAGCATGACCACTGATTAAGTTCTCAGCGCAACATAGGAATAACTTCACGCGCTTATTCAGCCCAGCTTTCATTGCTAGACCTAATGCAGCGGTAACAGTGGCAGCGCCGCCCATGTCACATTTCATATCAAGCATGCCTTCAGATGGCTTAATACTGTAACCACCTGAATCGAATGTAATGCCTTTACCCACAAGTGCTGTTGATACTTCTGCATCATCACCTAGTGGATTAAAATCAAGTACCAACATCGCAGGAGGACGCTCACTACCACGACCTACAGCATGTAAGCCAATCCATTGCGCTTCTAATAGTTCTTGGCCTTCCACGATGTCATAACTAACATTGTCACCACCAATGGCCTTAAGCCATTTCGCAGCATGATTTGCCAATATCACTGGAGATAATTCTTCAGGGGTTTCATTTACCAACATGCGCGCAAAGCTGGCAGCTTCAAAGCGATGAGTTAACGTAGTCTGAATCTCACTGTCACCACACCACAATACCTCAAACTCACCTTTAGCAGTGGTAAAGCCTTGTGAGAATGCCCATTGAGAGTCAATGCTCCAAAGCGCACCATCCAATTGAACCTTGCTTACTCCCTGGCTGCGGATTTTTCTTGCAGCCGCCTGCACTTGGCGTAGTTCATCTGTACCTGATAAATGTATAAACGCTTGGTTGCCTTGATAGGTAACATCAGCTTTACCCCAAAGGCTCTGTGGCGCTTCTTGTGTTAGGGTAACAGTCATTATTTCCATTATGATTTCCTTGTTGTACTTGCATTGTCACTTTTGTTTCCAATGGGCTAAGTGTACTGTAATTCGATAATGAAACGTGACAAAAACTACTATAGATTTCAATAAAATTGTAAACACTATTATTACGGAGAAAAATTTTTCATGGAGTTTACCCCAGCGCTGCAACAGGGAACCTTGATCAAACGTTACAAACGTTTTTTAGCTGATGTTAGGCTTGATGACGGAACAGAAATAACCATTCATTGCCCTAATACTGGTTCAATGAAGAATTGCTTATTTCCTGGTGAACTCGTGTGGTTTTCAACCTCAGATAACCCTAAAAGGAAATATCCAAATACGTGGGAAATCGCTCAAACAACAGAGCAACATTTAATTGGCATTAATACTGGTAGGGCTAATGCTTTGGCTGAAGAAGCCATCAATGCGGGTGTCATCACTGAGCTTACTGGTTATTCAACCCTAAAACGAGAAGTTAAATATGGTGATGAAAATAGCCGCATAGATATACTGCTCAGCGATGAAAATCGCCCTTTATGCTATGTAGAAATCAAAAGCTGTACATTATTAGAGCAAACAGTAGGCTATTTCCCTGATTCGGTCACTACAAGGGGGCAAAAGCATTTGCGCGAGCTTATGCATATGGTTAGTCTAGGTCATAGAGCAGTATTGCTGTTTGTTGTTCAGCATACTGGTATCAATATTGTGCAAGCTGCAGAGCATATCGATCCGCAATATGCATTATTACTAAAACAAGCGGTAAATAGCGGCGTAGAAGTTTTAGCTTATCAAACAGAATTATCGGCTATTTCAAGTACCCTAAGTCGTTCGTGCAAAGTGATTGTTTAGGTCAAAAAAGCGTAAAATACTAAACAAATAATTTGCCACGCTATAGCGTTTCTGCTATAGATAGCGGCCATAAATTTTACGACGCACATAAATCGCTAATTATTACAGGAGATGCGTTATGCCTGAAGGCACTAAAAAACTCGGCGTACTCGCTATCGCAGGTGTAGAACCTTACCAGGAAAAAGCTGGTGAGGAGTATATGGGTGAAGAGCAACGTGGTCATTTTAAAATGATTTTAGAAGCTTGGCGTAACCAGTTACGTGAAGAAGTTGACCGCACGTTAAACCATATGCAAGACGAAGCTGCTAACTTCCCAGATCCAGTAGACCGCGCGGCGCAGGAAGAAGAATTTAGTTTAGAGTTACGTGCTCGTGATAGAGAACGTAAACTCATTAAGAAAATTGAAAAGACATTACAAAAAATTGAAGAAGACGATTTTGGCTTCTGTGATTCTTGTGGTGTTGAGATTGGTATCCGCCGTCTTGAAGCACGTCCAACAGCTGATCAATGTATCGACTGTAAGACGCTTGCTGAAATTAAAGAAAAGCAAATGGCTGGCTAATTCAGCGACCACTGACAATCGGTTTAAGCACTTTCCGATATCAGATATTGGGCGAGATGATTCTCGCCCTTTGTTTTTGTATTTTCCCTACCGCTAAATTGATTTAAGCAAAAGGTATATCGGTGAACTCACCTCATTATATTGGTCGCTTTGCTCCATCCCCTTCTGGCCCATTACATTTTGGCTCTCTTATTGCTGCACTTGGCAGTTACCTTCGCGCTAGACATCAAAATGGCAAATGGCTTGTTCGTATTGAAGATATTGACCCGCCAAGAGAAGTTAAAGGCGCAAGTGATGACATTTTAGCCACGCTCGACGCCTATGGATTACATTGGGATGAGCAAGTTCTTTATCAAAGTCAGCGAACAGAAATATACCAACAGCAAATAGATACTCTATTAAGTAAAGACTTAGCCTACTTTTGTCAATGTACTCGAAAACAAATTGGTCAGATGGGTGGCGTTTATGACAGTCGCTGCGGACAATTAACCTCACCACTCAACCAAGGCGCTATTCGAATTCGAAATACCGCTAAAGTTGATCAGTTCAATGACTTGTTGATGGGTAATATTACGGTCAATGAAGGATTTGCAGGTGAAGATTTTATTATTAAACGCAGTGACGGCTTATATGCTTATCAACTTGCGGTAGTGCTCGACGATGCTTTTCAAGGCATTACTGAAATTGTACGAGGCTGTGATTTGCTCGAAACCAGCTGCCGACAATTAAGCATGAATAAAATTCTTGGTTTTTGTTCGCCAAACTGGCTGCATCTACCTCTAGCATGCACTAAACCCGGATTTAAGCTTTCTAAACAAAATTATGCAAATGCAATTGATGTCATTAGGCCACAAGCCAGTATCAATGCGGCTTTGCAATTTTTAGGGCAAGCCCAAGTAGACATAGACCATGTGGATATTATGCTAAAACAAGCATGCGAGCAATTTAGTATTGTTGATATTCCACAAGTATCTGAGATTCTGATAGCGCAGTGATATACTCATTGGCGTACAATTGGTATATCATAGCCGCCAGATTTTTAACCATTTAATTTTAACCATTAATCGTATCGTTCGAGGTGTATTATTTTTCGCCGTATTAGCCAATTCTGCAAACAACTGTTTGAAGACAATAAATCCACTCCGGTCATTGAGCCAGAAGCTCAAGATGACGGATTGCGCCTGGACATTGTCACCAGAGATGCCCATACAATTTCTAGGCGTCAAATCAGTGAAAATGCACTAAAAGTTCTTTACCGTTTGAGCAAGTCAGGCTACAAAGCCTACCTTGTCGGCGGTGGTGTTCGCGATATCCTATTAGGCATGGAACCGAAAGATTTCGACGTTGTGACCAATGCAACCCCTGAAGAAATCAAAAAACTATTCCGTAATAGCCGCCTTGTGGGTCGTAGATTTAGATTAGCGCACATTGTATTTGGCCGCGACGTGATTGAAGTCGCCACTTTCCGTGGTCACCATGGCGAAACCGACGAAAAAATTTCGAAATCAAATGCTGAAGGTCGTCTATTACGCGACAACGTCTATGGCGAAATCGATGAAGATGCAGAACGCCGTGACTTTACGATCAATGCACTTTATTACGATATCAGTGACTACTCTATCCGCAGTTATGGCGGTGGTATTAGTGACTTAGATGCCAGAACCATTCGTTTGATTGGCGATCCAGAAACCCGTTACCGTGAAGATCCGGTGCGTATGCTTCGAGCTGTGCGCTTTGCAACCAAACTGGATATGCAAATCGAATCAAAAACAGCGGCGCCAATTAAAGAGTTAGCACCACTGCTTAAAGATATTCCAGCTGCACGTATGTACGAAGAAGTACTTAAGCTGTTTTTTGCTGGCAAAGCACAAGCTAACTACGAAATGATGCGAGACTTAGGTTTATTTCAGCCACTTTTCCCGCAAATTTCAGCGCAAATTAAAGAGCAACCAAACGGTTATACCGCCAAAATGCTCAATGCTGTCATGAGCAACACAGATTTACGCGTTAGCCAAGACAAGCCTGTCACACCGGCATTTTTCTACGCTGCCCTGCTTTGGTATCCATTAAAGCAACGTGCTGATGATATAGCGCTTGAAAGTGGCTTAAGCCACTACGATGCACATGTCGCTGCAATGGGTGATGTGATGGAGCAACAATGCCGCACCATCAGTATTCCGCGTCGCTTTAGCACGCCAGCTAAAGATATTTGGCAACTACAACTTCGACTTGAGCGCAGCCAAGGCACTCGTGCATTTAAATTGCTCGAACACCCTAAGTTCCGTGCAGCTTATGATTTATTACTCCTTCGTGGTGAAGCAGAAGCTGGCAACATAGGTAAAATAGCAGCGTGGTGGCAATCATTCGTTGAAGCGGATGAACAACAGCGTTCTGACATAGTGAAAAGCAGCAAAAAAGGCCCTAGCCGTAATCGCAATGCTCAACAGCGTAAACGTCGTCGTCCTAGTAAGCCTAAATCAGAGTCTGCAGGTACGACTGAGAAAAACTCAGCACCTAAAGCTGAAACAAAAGGCTAACCATGAGCACCACGGTTTATGTGGCGTTAGGGGCAAACCTAAATGAACCAGTACAGCAAATCCAAGACGCTGTACTGGCGTTAAAAAAGATTGCTCTCGATGCGATTGTTAATGTGTCACCACTGTATCGTTCAGTCCCTATGGGCGATGTTGAACAGCCTGATTACGTCAATGGTGTGGCACGATTTAACACCGACCTTGCACCAATAGCTTTGCTCGACGCATTGCAAGCGATTGAAAATACCCAAGGCCGTGTCAGAGAGATACGTTGGGGACCACGTACGTTAGATTTAGATATCTTACTGTACGGGACACAAATCATCGATGAGCCTCGACTATCGGTTCCCCATTATGGAATGAAGCAACGCAGTTTTGTTCTCATTCCACTTGCAGATATTAATCAACAATTAATACTGCCATGTAGCACCGAATTAAAAAGCTTAATTACCCGTGAAATGCGAGCTGAATTAATTCAAATTTAATCAGCTTTTATGCCGTTTGCATCGCATATCCATTACTTGAATATGAATTGCTTCTAAGAGTTTATTATGTCAAAAGTCACTAGCTCAACCCTCATAAAATTCAAACAAGAAGGTAAGAAATTTACCGCGTTGACCGCCTACGATGCGAGCTTTGCTGGCGCATTTGATAGCGAAGGCGTCGATGTCCTACTGGTTGGTGATTCTTTAGGTATGGTACTGCAAGGCCACAGTGATACATTGCCTGTCACAGTCAATGATATTGCCTATCATACAGCCAGTGTTAATCGCGGTTGCAAACGAGCCCTACTTATTGCTGATATGCCTTTCATGAGTTACGCCACCCCAGAACAAACTATGGCTAATGCTGCAATTTTGATGCAGGCAGGTGCAACCATGGTCAAACTGGAAGGCGGTGAATGGTTACTTGATAGTGTGAGAATGTTGACTGAACGCGGTATTCCAGTATGTGCTCATTTAGGCCTCACGCCACAATCGGTGCATGTTTTTGGCGGCTTTAAAGTACAAGGTCGTGAAGAAGATAAAGCTCAACGCATGATTGATGATGCCTTAGCATTGCAAGCTGCTGGTGCTCAATTATTAGTGGTTGAATGCATTCCGAGCTCACTGGCAAAACGCATTACTGAAGCATTGACCATCCCAGTCATTGGTATTGGCGCTGGTGGTGATACCGACGGGCAAATCTTGGTTATGCACGATGTACTAGGTATCTCAAGCGGCTATATTCCTAAGTTTTCTAAAAACTATTTGCAGCAAACTGGCGAAATTCGTTCTGCAGTGAAAGCCTATATTGAAGAAGTCGCCAATGGCACATTCCCAGCCGATGAGCACTCGTTTAACTAAGCTTTATAGCAAACAACATTGACATGCAGTGTGAGTTCATCTCAGTAACTGCATTAAAATTTATTGTACAACTAGGTAAATATCGATGATTACCACAGCGAATATTGCTGAAATCAGAGCACAAGTAAAACAGTGGCACATGCAAGGCGAAACCGTTGCCTTTGTGCCAACGATGGGTAACTTACACAATGGTCACATTACATTAGTGACTGAAGCGCTAAAACGCGCAGACCATGTGGTGGTGTCCATTTTTGTCAATCCAATGCAATTTGGCCAAAATGAAGATCTTGACGCTTATCCAAGAACGTTAGCAGCAGATAGTGACGCACTTATTAATGCAGGTGCAGAGCTATTATTCACCCCTACACCTAGCATCATCTACCCAAAAGGTTTAGCGCAACAAACTTTTGTTGAAGTACCGAATATTGGTGATGAGTTTTGCGGTGCAAGTCGACCGGGACATTTTCGTGGTGTAGCCACGATTGTATGCAAGCTATTTAATATCGTTCAAGCCGATGTGGCTTTATTTGGCCGTAAAGATTATCAACAGCTCATGGTGATTAAAGCGATGGCTGAAGATTTATCATTACCGATTGAGATTATTGGTATTGACACAATAAGAGAAGCATCTGGTTTAGCCATGAGCTCAAGAAATGGTTATTTAACTGCTGAGCAAAAGCAACAAGCTGCTGCGATTAAACAGTGTATGGATAAGCTTGCAGCTGACGTTGCTTGTGGAAAAAACATTGCTGAAAGTGAGGCTATTGCGGCTGAAACGTTAGTGAAGGCAGGTTTTAAAATGGATTACTTGTCTGTTAGAAACGCCACTAATTTAGCCCCTATTACCAGTGAAGATCACAATCTAGTGATCTTAGTTGCTGCCTACCTTGGCAATACCCGCCTTATAGATAATCTTACCTTTAGCCGCTAATCTATTCGCCACTGACTTTGTAAGACTTAGCTGATTGTTCACTAAGTCTTACAAATTTAACGCAAAGTTCTTCTGTGCCAATAAAAAATCTACTGTCAAAAAACTGGTTTTATCGTTAAAATTAGGCCATAGTAATTAAGTATATTTAAACATTATAGCTACAAGCAGCTATAATGATTTACAACCACCTAGCGCCAATGGGTTTTGGCTGACTAGCGGTAACCATCTGATATACCTTCAACACGGTGTTGAAACGATGTTAGATTACAAAAGGATCTGTGGCCGCATGCCAATAAGACTACTCATCACATTCATTATTGTATTATTCATGGGGCCAACTTTCGCCTCTGCAAATACAATTTATAAGTGCATGAAGGACAATAAAATCGCCTTCAGTCAGACTGTTTGCCCAAAAGAATATCGTCAGCACAAAATTGAATACCAGCTTGGGATCACCACAGAAGTTGATTCGGATAAGGTTGTCTTAAAAGAAGATCCGCTTAAAGCGTTGCTGAAAAAACAAACCATTTCCAAAGAGAAATTAATCCAATTATTGGACAGTGAAGTTTATCGTCTCAAGCAAGAAAATAGTTATTTTGAAATTTTACGTGCCAGTGAAATTCAAAAACTTGATCGTAATCGCTATTGGCACAAGAAAGAAAAAGACGATCCAGATTATGTAGAAGATTTAGCTGAGATTAATAATCGATTTGATGAGTTAATGAAAAATAATCGTCACGTGATTATTGTACTTATCGAACACAAAAACAAAATCCTAGCAGAAAGCGCCAATGATGGCGCTATTGCTAAAGAATAATAGTAAGCAAATCCCTCAGCGCAACGCCCACTAACTAAAGCGTTCTCGAGCTATTCCAGTTCCTATCATCCAGATATTCGCTCAACACCTTACATTAGCCATTCATTAATCAGGCTTAAATACGCCGATGACATTACCTGTGGCTTTTTCAGCGACTTTTGTCTCTGTTTGTTGTTCACGGTAATCACAGTCAGTACACTCAACGGTTTCAACACCATTTTCTTTAAATAGTTGAATAGTATCTTGAGCATGACATTGAGGGCATTTAGCCCCAGCTACAAAGCGTTTTTTTATTTTAGCCATAATCTTATTATTGTTCTTCTGTGCATTTGCGATATCAGTAGCAGTATTTTGCCACGAATTGGTTAATCCAGTCTCGCTCTAGTGTTAAAAAAGTATCAATTACGCTATTATCGCTGCACTTTTTGTATTATCACCAGTCAAGTTGCCATTCATGATTAACATCAGCCAAGCCCAACTCATCCGCGGAACGAAAACCCTACTCGATGAAGCTAACCTTACCGTCTATCCTGGCCATAAAGTTGGCCTAGTCGGTGCGAATGGCACAGGGAAATCATCTCTATTGGCGCTCATTTTAGGCAATTTACAACTTGATAAAGGCGAATTTAGTTTACCTGCGGGTTGGCAAGTCGCCACTGTTGCCCAAGAAACACCGGCACTTGAAGTCTCAGCGCTAGAATATGTACTCGATGGTGATATTGAGTTTCGTCAACTTGAGGCTCAACTGGCTATCGCTCAAGAAAAAGATGATGGCCATAACATCGCGCTGATACATGGAAAAATTGATGCTATCGGTGGTTATGCCATTCGCTCACGAGCGAGCTCCCTGTTAGCTGGTCTAGGGTTTAGTGAGCCAGAACAAAGTAACCCAGTAAAAAGCTTCTCTGGTGGCTGGAGAATGCGTCTTAACTTAGCGCAGGCACTATTATGTCGCTCTGACTTATTGCTACTAGATGAACCCACCAACCATTTAGATTTAGATACCATGTATTGGTTAGAAGGTTGGATTAAAGCCTACCAAGGTACGCTTATCTTAATTAGTCATGACCGTGACTTTATTGACGGGATCGTTGATGAAATTGTTCACGTTGAGCATGCCAAACTGAATTATTACAAAGGTAATTACAGCTCATTTGAGCGTATTCGTGCTGAAAGATTATCTCAGCAGCAAGCCGCATTTGAACGTCAACAAAAAGAACGCGCTCACATGCAATCTTTTGTCGACCGCTTCCGTTATAAAGCCAGTAAAGCCAAACAGGCTCAAAGTCGGTTAAAAGCCTTAGAAAAAATGGCTAACTTATTACCTTCACAAGTCGACAGCCAGTTTCATATGGCTTTTCGTGAGCCTGACGCTTTACCTAATCCTTTAGCGACCATGGAGAATGTGTCTATTGGCTACGGTGACAAAACCGTATTAAGTGAAGTAAAACTTAACCTAGTTCCAGGTGCGCGTATTGGTCTGTTAGGCCGAAATGGAGCCGGTAAATCGACTCTGATAAAATTACTCACTGGAGATTTAGCCCCTATAACAGGTAAATATCAGCCTAATCCTGGTCTGAATATTGGTTACTTCGCTCAGCATCAAATTGAATTTTTAAGTTTGGATGACACCCCGCTACAGCATTTAGTCCGTCTAGCGCCCAATGCGAAAGAGCTTGAACTACGTAGCTTTTTAGGCGGATTTGGTTTTAATGGTGATATGGCTATGTCGGCTGTTAGACCTTTCTCGGGTGGCGAAAAAGCCCGTTTAGTTCTGGCACTACTCGTATGGCAAAAACCAAACGTATTGCTTTTAGATGAACCGACCAACCACCTTGATTTAGAGATGCGTCATGCACTGACCATGGCATTGCAAACTTTTGAAGGTGCAATGGTCATTGTGTCACATGATCGACATCTTTTACGGTTAAGCTGTAGTGACTATTACCTTGTAGACCAAGGTGCTGTAAAGCCTTTCCAAGGCGATTTAGATGATTATCACCAATGGTTGCTCGATGCAGCAAAAGCAGCGCAATCATCGGCCGCTAAAGAGGGTGACACTAAGCCAACAATCGACAAAAAACAGCAGAAACGTTTTGAAGCCGAATTAAGACAGAAAGTGTCTCCATTGCGTAAACAGCAAATTAAGCTTGAGACACAACAGCAAAAAATCAGCACACGGTTAGCTGAACTTGAAATCGACTTGGCTGATGGCTCGCTTTATGAAGCGGAAAATAAAGCTAAAATGACTAAAGTGCTTAATGAGAGAACTGAACTGACACAAGCGATGGACGCAAGCGAAATGACTTGGCTTGATCTTCAAGAGCAGATTGAAGTTATCGAACAAGAGTTTACCCTCAATTAATCTGCCAATTGTTTGAATGAGCTAAATATGTGCCTGCAACAATCATTCAAACAAGAGAAAACAGGTTAAAGCCTCTGATTTAATAAGCTTTAACCTGTAGTTATCAAAATTTAACTATCACCTGAAATGCACCGAGCTTTTCAAGGACAATAAGATTCAAGTTATCGTGCTATCGATAACGCAAGATAACGTAATCCTCATTATCAGTCTGAATCTTAAAGAATGGATACTTACACGTTGGAGAAAGTCTAGTGCAACCTTTTAACTCATTAATTTGGCGTGATTGTGACAATCTATACGCGACCAATCCAGCAAGCTACATCAGCGTACAAGACGACTACCAAGTTAATGTAAACCTACTATTGTTGGCCCAATACCTTGACCAACAGTGCCACTATTTACCATTAGCGCAGTGGGAAGTACTCGCCTCGACCATTGAAGACTGGGATACTAAAGTTGTTACCCCATATCGTAAATTGCGCCGCTTAGCTAAATCACATTTACAAGCAGGCGAATATCAACAAATGTTAGATATAGAGTTGATGATGGAGCGCAAAACTCAGCAAATGTTGCTGAAGAAATTAAATCAGTTTGAGCAAGGCTCAATTAATGCTGACGCTACTTCCGATATTGCCTCTGATAAAAAAGACACCTATAACACCGAAAATTACTTGTGCTTATTTGGTATCGACGCAGATTATTTTACTCAATTACAAAGTGCTTAAAGCGAGCAGCGAATACCGATATTATCAATATTCGCTGCACCACTTATACATCCGCTAAAGCAATACTATCTGCCGTTAAAACAATACTATCAGCCGTTAAAACAAAGATTATGAATGACTTTGTTGCGGTAAACGTGTCGAAATGATTGCTGCTAACGCAATCATCACACTCGAAATCCACAAGCAGACCTCAAGTCCGTATTGCTGAAATACCCAACCCGATAACAAAGTGCCAATAAGCCTACCCATCGCATTAGCCATATAATAAAAGCCAACATCTAAAGACACGCCATCTTTATCTGCGTAACTCACAATTAAATAGCTATGCATCGATGAGTTCACTGCAAACAATCCGCCGAAAACCAATAACCCGCCGATAAGCATAATATGACTATGCCAATCGAAAGTGAGAGCCAGTGCAATCACTCCAGGAATAATAGCCAATACCGCAGCCCATAAGCAGGCACTTTTACCATCAGGCACCTTACCTTGTTTTTTGCCGGTAAAATGGGGCGCAAAGGATTGAACACCACCATAAGCAATAACCCACAAGGCTAAAAAGCCCCCAACATACCAATGATCCCAGCCAAATTGACTGGCAAGAAAGACGGGCAATGCCACCACAAACCATACATCTCTTGCTGCAAACAAAAACAGCCTTGCTGCAGATAAGTAGTTAATGGTACTGCTCTTAGAGAAAATCTCTGTAAACTTGGGCTTCGCAGTCGCTTTGCCTAACTGGCTTTTTAAGGTTAATACGCTAAATATCCACACCAGCAATAACGCGACTGCCATGATTAAGATTGCCGCCTGAAAACCAAACACAGTCAGCAGCGCGCCACCTAAGAAAAAACCCACACCTTTAAGGGCATTTTTAGAACCAGTAAGAATAGCAACCCATTGATATAATTTACCTTCAGCTCCAGCGGGAACCAATGTTTTAATGGCACTTTTGGCGCTCATTTTATTCAAGTCTTTAGCAATGCCAGATAATGCCTGCGCCGCCATTACCCACACCACAGTGAGCCATTCATTGGGTACCAGCAGCATAGACAGAGCAAACACTTGCAAGCCCAGGCCGATATTCATGGTGCGATTTAAACCCACTCTCGCACCAAGCCAACCTCCTACAAGATTAGTAACAACACCAAAAATTTCGTAGAACAAAAACAGCATTGCAATTTCAATCGGGCTAAAACCTAAACCATGAAAATGCAGCACCACCAGCATTCGCAGTGCACCATCGGTCAATGTAAATGCCCAATAGTTGCCAGTCACAATTAAGTACTGTTTTATCTCACTGGGCAAGTTTGCCAATTTTGTGAATAAAGACATCGGTATAACCCTATTAATCACATGTGACTACACGTCAGCTTTATCTTGCAAGCCCACTAAACGCATTAATTCAGCAGTACGATTTGCGTAACCCCACTCGTTGTCATACCAAACATAAAGTTTAAGCTGAGTATTATTAACAACCATGGTTGATTGCGCATCGATAACCGCTGAGCGAGGGTCTGTTTTATAATCAATCGAGACTAACGGACGCTCTTCATAACCAAGCACCCCATCAAGCTCGCCTTCTGCAGCTTGTTTAAGCAATTGGTTCACTTCAGTTTCTGTGGTGCTGCGGCTCAGTTCAAAAACACAATCTGTAATTGACGCATTTGCTAATGGCACACGAATCGCATGACCATTTAAGCGGCCTTTCAGCTCTGGGAAAATATGCGTAATTGCTGTTGCAGATCCCGTGGTTGTAGGAATAAGGCTCATGCCACATGCTCTTGCACGGCGTAAATCTTTGTGGGGAGCATCAAGAATAGTTTGGGTATTCGTAATGTCATGGATAGTTGTCATTGAACCATGAACAATACCTAGTGACTCATGGATGACTTTAACCACAGGTGCTAAACAGTTAGTGGTGCAAGATGCAGCGGTAACAATTGGGTGAATTGATTTATCATAATCTTGATGATTCACGCCCATAACTACATTTAACACACCGTCTTCTTTCACTGGTGCCGTCACTACAACACGCTTTACACCTTGATCAAGGTAAGCTTGCAACTTTGCTTTGGTCTTCATCACACCTGATGCTTCAATAACAACATCACAGTTTGACCAATCAGTATCGGCAATAGCTTTATTGGCTGTGCAGACAATCTTATGACCATTAACTTCGATGGTATTATCATGCGCAACAGCTTCATGAGCCCAACGACCATGAACTGAATCAAAATTGACTAAATGAGCCAGTGTGGCTGCATCACCAGCTGGATCGTTAATTTGAACAAATTCAACGTCAGCCCAATCGAATGCAGCACGAAATGATAAACGTCCCATACGGCCAAAACCGTTAATTCCTACTTTAATTGTCATAATCTAGCCTTTCGTTTAATAAAATAAGTTAAATCAGTGTTTGAAATCACTAACAACGATTGCAGTTAGGTCTATTGACCATATCCGCTAAGCGCTTCAGATCAGCTTCAATGAATGCGGTATTGCCTGATGCGGTTTGTGTAATAACGGTTTGAGCCCATTGAGGTAATGCATCATTAAGTCGGTAGTAAACCCACTGACCTTGCCTTCTATCGGTTAACAAACCTTCTTTTCTAAGTTGAGCTAAATGGCGTGATATTTTTGGCTGACTATCATCTAGCGCAGCCATTAGCTCACAGACGCACAACTCCTGATTAAGTGAAATTAAAAGTAAACTCTTCAATCGAGTTTCATCAGCTAAGCATTTAAAAAATATGCTGGGTTGCATAGTTAACCTCTATCATCTTGGTTTGTATTCAAGGTAAATAACCAAGAAAAGTATCAAAGTTCAAAATCGTTATAGATAATGCAGCAAGGATATGCGTAAAAACAGATATACGCAAATTCATATATATGCAAAATGAAATGTTTAATAAAAATGTCATATCACTGAACATATTTTGACAAGGGGTAGCAACAAAAAACCGACTGGTTACAGTCGGTTTTATTGATTAAGCCTTCATATCATCAGTCTTTTAATCTGACTTTAGCGATTTATACTAAAAAGGTATTTATCCCAAATTAAGTGCCATTTATGTTTTGGCCGTTAAACGTTCAGCGAGTAACGTAGCATTACGCGCCACTATGCCATAAATGGATAGTTGTGGATTAGCCCCTAAACTTGTTGGGAACATCGAGCCATCCATGACTGATAAGTTTTCAAAATAATGGGATTGCCCTTCACTGTTAATCATAGATAACGTTTTATCATCACCCATAGCACAGCCTCCCATAACATGTGCTGACGCAACAATCGTCTTGAGCAAACCGATATCCATAGTGGCTATGGTTTCCTTGGCTTGCGCCCAATTAAGCTGCATACCAATACCATCATTAATCGGTAATACTTTTTTAGCTCCTGCAGCAAACTGTAATTCAGCCATGGTCGCAAAGGCACGTCTTGCGGTATCCCAAAAAGGTTGTTCCAGTGGATAATCGAGCGCAAATCCTTTGTCAGTCAGCCTAACTTGACCACCGGGGCTTTGGTCAGAATAACCATCTCTTACAAGTGCTATCATCACTTGTAAGTTATTAAAGTGAGTCATAAGCTCTGCATGACTGCGACCATAACCAATCGTTTTAGATGCTATTAAAATCGGGTGAATTGGAGGCACTTCAAGTTTATAGCCCATTTCACCCGCTGCGCCATCTCGCCAAACAAATTCATCGGAATAGATAGATTGTGGTGCGCCGCTGTGACCATCAATTTGTTTATCAAAAAGACTGCCAGATAACAGCGTTGGATGTAAAAATGTTTTACCTAATAACTTATGTGGATCAGGGGTTTTAGCCCGCATTAAAATAGTCGGAGTGTGTATTGCCCCAGCGCTTAAAATATAATGCTTAGCGCTAAAAGTCAGCGTTGCTGCACTTGAACTGCCCGATTGCGCTTTAGCAGACAAGCCTTCAACTTTGTCCCCTTTATGTTTTAAATCAATAACTTTAGCATTTGAGATTAAAGTTGCGCCTTGCTCTAGCGCACTGGGAATTGTGGTCACTAGCATCGACTGCTTAGCATTTACTGGGCAACCCATTCCACAATAACCCGTGTTCCAGCAACCTTTCACATTGCGTTTGATAACAGTGTATTCCCAGCCGAGCTTTTCACAGCCTTCTTTTAAAGCCGCGTTATTCAAATTAGGCTGAAATTGCCATTCACTGATATTCAATCTGGCTTCCATTTTCTCAAACCAAGGTTGCAAGGATTCAGTGGATAAGCCTGTGACAGATTTTTCTTTTTCCCAAAAAGCTAACGCGTTATCAGGCGTTCGAATTGAAGTGGTCCAATTAACCGTCGTCGAGCCGCCAACGCTTCGACCTTGAAAAATTCCAATACCTTTATCAGAGGTTTTCATCGCCGCAGCTTGTTGGTATAAATCAGGATAGGCGGTGCGTTCCTCCATATTGAAGTCACTTGATGACTTTAAAGGGCCACCTTCTACCATAATCACACTAAGACCTGCTTGTGCCAGGATTTCAGCAGCCGTGCCACCTCCAGCACCTGTGCCTACAATGACCACATCAGCTTCAAAGTGTTGATTTTCTGTCAATTGATTAGCATCTATATGCTGCCAACCAGCAGCTAAACCAGTGGTAATCGGATCAATGATATTTGCAGCCATTTGTTACTCCAGAATTCATGTTAATTAGTGAAAATACAAACAGCTTAGGCATCCAAAAATGTAGGTTTAGCGTAGTGCAGACGTCCCCAATGTTCTGGGCAAGCGTAATAGCTAGAAATGATGAGTTCACGCAGCCCAATATAAGCAGTCTGCATCATCTCAAGAAAGTGATGACGCCAATGCTCCAACATTTCATTCAGTTGTTCTGGCGATCTAAGCACCAATGGCGTAATGCTGCTGGTGAGAATAAGCAGGCCAAATCTTGATTCCAGCATGGTCAGTAATTGAGTTAATTCTTGCTTTTGATCTTCAGGCAATACACTGATTGTTTGGTTAATGGCAATAATGGTCCGATTTAAAAAAGCATCACGATAGTTGGCAACTTCTGGTAATGCGCCATCCATAAATATCGGAATAAGCACACTGAATAATAAGCGATGTGTGTCATCTGGGTTATCGTTTACTTCAGGCGTATACAAACTCACACCTAAAGCGAGCGCAGCTGTTCCTGTAAACGCCCCAGTTAAAAAGGTTCTTCTTTTCATTGTTATCCCTTTTCTATTGCCTACTTCTGTACGAAAGCACGGCCACAAATCAAACACTCCCAAGTGCCACATTTGTTGCCACAAAAGCATCTATGCTAAAGTGAACTCAATCAACATTTAAACACACGTTTGAATATTAACAAACCATTGCACATAAAATACCCATATGAAAAAGACTTTTTCACCACCATGGTGGGCTGTAAGTGCCCATATTCAAACGATTTTACCCGTATTTTTCAAAGTGGACAAACCAGAAGTTTCAAGACAACGCCAAGAACTATCTGATGGTGATTTCGTTGATTTAGACTGGGTGGGTGAAGCGGTAAATGGCCAACCTATTTTAGTCATTTTGCATGGTTTAGAAGGCAGCAGTGATTCTCACTATGTGCGTCGCATGCTTCAAGCAGCAAAAGAACAAGGTTTATGTGCCGTGGTACATCATCACCGTAGCTGCTCTGGCGAACCAAACCGCCTAGCACGCAGTTATCACAGTGGTGATACTCAAGATATTCACTTCACCCTCACTCAGTTAAACCAACAGTTTCCTGACTCAGCGTTATACGCTGTAGGCTATAGCTTAGGGGGTAATGTACTGGCGAAATATCAAGGCGAGCAAGGTAGTGATAGTTTGCTGGACAAAACCATCATTGTTTCAGCGCCGTTATGTTTGGCCGCTTGTGCAAAAAAATTAGAAAGTGGCTTTTCTACGGTATATCAACAGCATTTAATTAAGCAGTTACAAGACAAAATGCAGGCAAAAGTTGCTGAAGCGCACTTGAGCACTGATATGCCTGTGACCGCGAAAGAAATTGCCGAATTAACAACATTCCATCTATTTGATGATAGAGTCACCGCCCCGCTACATGGCTTCAGCGATGTATATGATTACTATAATCGAGCGAGTGGTAAACCATTTTTAAAACAGGTACAAAAATCGACTTTAGTCATTCATGCTCAAGATGATCCCTTTATGACAGATGCGGTGATCCCATCCAATGAAGAGTTGTCTGATCATGTCGAGTACGAACTACATCAAAACGGTGGTCATGTTGGCTTTATCTCTGGCGGTGTACCTTGGAAACCGACTTTTTATTTAGAGTCTCGCATCATCCAATTTATTAAAGGCTAATTCATGCTAATCCCTTACGAGGCGTTATTACAACTGCCGCAAGAAACACTTAATAACTTGATTAAAGAGTATTTATTAACTCAAGTTGAAGATGGATCTTTTGGTCAACTTGATGATCAACAAATTGCTGCTGCCATTGAAAAGTGTAAGCACTCTCTTAAGCTAGGCGAGCTCAAAGTAGAATTTAGCGAAGAAGATGAATCAATCGCTATAAGGCATAAAGATCAAATCATTTACCCAACTGCTGAGTAGGGTTAACATTGCAGCATTGACCTCAATCGATTCAGCCCGTATAAATAGAGTCTGTTTTTCTTCAAGTTTAATCATGAAAGTGTTAACGATGAGCAGAACGATAAAACACTGAACTGTCTCAGTTATTTAGCTAATTTTCACGTTTGATCTAGGTAGGATAAATGTCAACAAAACATCCCATTATTGCTGTTACTGGCTCTTCAGGAGCTGGCACAACAACAACGACAACGGCATTTACTCATATCTTCCGTCAACTGGGTATCAATGCAGCTTTTATTGAAGGTGATAGTTTTCATAACTTTACCCGTGCAGAAATGGAAGTGTTAATCCGCAAGTCTCAAGCTGAAAATCGCAATCTTAGTTATTTTGGCCCTGAAGCAAATAACTTCGTCAAACTCGAAGAGTGCTTCCAAAGCTATTCAGATACAGGCCAAGGCCAAACCCGCAGTTATTTACACACTTTTGATGAAGCAGTGCCATTTAACCAAATGCCTGGCACATTCACTCAGTGGCACCCTCTTCCTGAAAATACCGATATGCTGTATTACGAAGGGTTGCATGGTGGTGTTGTTACCGAAGATGCCAATGTCGCTAAGCATGTAGACTTATTGATTGGCATGGTGCCGATTGTCAATTTAGAGTGGATCCAAAAGATCATTCGAGATACATCAGACAGGGGTCATAGCCGTGAAAAAGTCATGGGGTCAATCGTTCGCAGTATGGATGATTACATCAAACATATGACGCCACAATTCTCGCGCACTCATATTAACTTTCAACGGGTACCGACTGTAGACACCTCTAATCCATTTAGCGCCAAAGATATTCCCAGCCTAGATGAAAGCTTTGTGGTGATTAGGTTCCGCGATATTAACAATGTCGACTTCCCTTATTATCTCAGCATGATTGATGGCTCATTTATGTCTCGAGTCAATACCTTAGTGGTACCGGGTGGTAAAATGTCATTAGCAATGGAGTTAATTCTAACCCCATTGATCAAAGAGTTAATGCATAAGAAAGCCGCAGAAAACGCTTAATACTGAGTCACATTCTTACTAAATGAACGATTATTACTTATGGTTGTTTAAGCTTGTTTTAAGCCATAGGTATTATCATCTCCACTATCGGGATTTCAGGCGAAAGAACGATAGTTGATGTGCTCATGGGTGTTAATTCCCCCATCTTTATCTGTTAGCGCACTTGGGCATATCAGCAAACCTACTTTTAGCACGCTCTTCTTCGTTAGTTTAATGACACTAGCAAGGTTTTGATTTCAGCCCGCACGCTGTCCACTTGTTCAATAATTTGATTCGCTGCAGCTTCATTTTCAGGCATATTCTGCCATTGAGTAGTCCATACTTGTGTTAATTGCTGCGACTGCTCAATTACAGGCTTACCGGTTAAACTACTCAAATCTTCTATCAGTCCAACTTTTACCCAGCCAACTCTTGGGTTGCCAAGCTTTAAGTCTTGATCATAATAAGCGGCATAAACCAATTGCTGCAATTGTGCTAACTCAAGTAACATTTCAAAACTCGCGGTTCTCACATTACTATTGTGTTCAGTTATTTCCATTCGCCAAACATTGTATGAAAAACCCATCAACGAAAATAATAAGCTAAAAATGACTGTTAACTGATACCACTTCAATTGTTGATTCATCAAATCACCTCAAAGCTAAATAAAACACCAAAATAAAGCCACCATGCCTATGCTTGAATGATTAAAAACTCGATTTCAATCATTCAAGCATAGGCATTAATAGTTCTGACAGAGAGGTGGAATAGAAAATCTTTGAAGTAAAAACAAAAAACGGCCAACAGGCCGTTTAAGATAGAAAGGTTTGCGTGACACTTAATCCATTAAGGGAATGACTTCTCGGTAAGCCTGACGCTGACGGTACTGCTCGAGACGCATAATAAATTCATCACTCTGTGCCACTTCCGGATCTTGCTTTAAAGCTTCAATCGCTTTTTGCTGAGTATCAACCGCTAACTCAAATTCACCCATTTCAGCATAACCTGCAGCAAGATTATCTAAGTTAGTCGGATCATTGGCATTATTTTCCAGTAACTGTAATGCTAACTCAACAGCACGTGAACCATCTCTATATTGCTCTTCAGGACAAGTGGCTAAAATCCAAGCCACATTGCCTAATGCGATACTGTCACCGACTTGATTAAATTGATCGAGTGCTTTACCACAGTTACGTTCAACCCCATCACCACCAGCTGAATAGATAAAACCTAAACGAAAGTGAGCGCGAGGATCGCCTTGCTGCGCTAACGTCTGATACCACTGCTCAGCCACTCCAAGGTTTCTCGGTAATAATTTACCTTCAAATGATAAGTCTGCGATAGTTTGCTGAGCTTTAATATGATCTTGCATCGCCGCTTGTTCAACCCAGTACAGTCCTTGCTCTGTATCTTGGTCAACAAAGCGCCCAGCCAAGTTCATCAGGCCTAACAGGAATTGTGCATCGGCATTGCCTTCAGCAGCACGTAATTGAATGTGCACAAGTTTAGTGCCTGCTTGGGATTCTAATGAAGCAGGAATAGAAAAAGCATGAGCAGGTGTTACAGCACTGCCAAGCATAAATAACGAGCAAGCAAGCCCTAGATTTAATAGCTTTTGAGAATATTTCAAATCAACCCCTACAACTCAACTTCATTTGGTAATCGAATTAACAATAACTATCAATTAGTGGTTTTACAATAAAGGAAATGTGTTTAAGTCTGAATATATCAGCATTAATAGCGAACTGAGAGTAAAAAAACAGTCAAAATATTGATTTAATAGTTACTTAAAGACTTGCTAAATAATTTAACGCACACTAAATTAGATTGACATAGTTATCTAATGTAGCAAAAATAAATCTTAAATTTAATAAGTTAATACTGACTCAGTCGCGTTTTTCATAATGTTAAACTCGATCTTCATCAAGGTTTTACAGCGACAAGTCACGTACAATTACTTTATTAGATAGTCCTTACTTTCATTTTATCAATCGAGGAAATAAACATGGCTCTGATTGGCAAGCCTAAACCTGATCCAACTTTGGAGTGGTTTCTTTCACACTGTCACATCCATAAATACCCAGCAAAAAGCACCTTGATACACGCAGGTGAAGAATCTGACACGCTTTACTACATCGTAAAGGGCTCGGTAGCTGTATTGATTAAAGATGAAGAAGGTAAAGAAATGATCCTTTCTTACCTTAATCAGGGTGATTTCATCGGTGAACTTGGTTTATTCGAAGAACAAGCAGAACGTACAGCTTGGGTTCGTGCAAAACAACCATGTGAAATCGCAGAGATTTCTTATAAGAAATTCAAGCAACTGATTCAGGTTAATCCTGAAATCCTAATGAAGCTTACTGCTCAAATGGCTTACCGCCTGCAAAGCACTAGCCAAAAAGTAGGTGATTTAGCATTCTTAGATGTTGCTGGACGTATTGCTCAAACTTTATTACATCTTGCTAAACAGCCAGATGCAATGACTCACCCAGATGGCATGCAAATCAAGATCACTCGTCAAGAGATTGGTCAGATTGTAGGTTGTTCGCGTGAAACTGTTGGCCGTATTTTAAAAATGCTTGAAGAACAAAGCCTTATTCAAGCTCACGGTAAAACTATAGTCGTATATGGTACTCGTTAAGTTAAGCTTCAGCTTGATTTAAGAGTAATTAATTAAAGTGATAATTAGTCAATCTGATTATCACTTTTTTTATGGGAGTCTTTCCAATGAGGCTGCTGCCAGCGCTTTTTCTCAGTCTATTTGCATACACTCTCAGCTCAACGGCACATGCAATGACAAACGAGCTTCAACATGATGAAGTTCAGCGCTTGGTCACATCTGGTAGCATTCGTTCACTTGATTATTCCCTTACTTTACTTGCACAATACTGTGAAGGTGAATTAATTGATGCCAGCCTCTATCAAGAGGATGATAAATGGCGTTATGATTTACAATTAAAGTTAAAAAAAGGGCATGTTATCCATTTATCTATCGATGCAACAAATGGAATGCCAGAGTCTACTGACCAACTACCAAGTGAATGCCAAATAAATGAAACTGCTACTCGTCGAAGATAATACCCTTTTAGTTGCTGAACTTGAGAAACAACTTAAACAAGCTGGCTATGTTACAGATGTCACTGACAAAGCTGTTGAAGCAGACTATCTAATTAAAGAAACCCAATACGATTGTGTCATTCTAGACATAGGCCTCCCTGACGGTAATGGCTTAACGCTAGTGCAGTCTTGGCGCGAAAAAGGCATCGATACTCCCGTTATCATGCTAACCGCCCGTAGTCAGTGGCATGAAAAAGTTGAAGGTTTTAATGCTGGCGCTGATGACTACCTTGGCAAACCTTTCCATGCCCAAGAGTTATTAGCACGTGTTCAAGCACTTATTCACCGTGCCCATGGCCGACTTAATACCTCATCAAAGCAATTAAGCTATGGCGGCATTACATTAGATGAAGCCGAGCAGAGAGTGCATATCGGTGAAAACCATTTTGAATTAACCGCGATGGAGTTTAGATTGCTTAAAATCTTCCTGATGTCGCCTAAAAAGTTACTCTCAAAAGCCCAATTGACAGACAAACTATACCAATTTGATGATGAGAAAGAGTCAAATGTTGTAGAAGTTTACGTCACTCATTTACGTAAAAAACTCGGTAAAACGGCCATTGAAACTCGACGCGGCCAAGGATACATCTTTCACGGCATCGTGGAATGATATCGATCCGCAGTAAGCTAAGCTTATGGCTCAGTGCACTCATTATTATTGCGACAGTCATTGGACTCATACTGTTTGAGTCCATGCTGCGACAAGCTTTTCACGACTCTATCATCAATCGACTCGAAGAAGATTTAGAGCACATCATTCTGGCAAGTCACATTAATGCTGGCGAAATCATTATCGACCAAAATGAGCTGTCGAGCTTTTACAAACCCGCATACTCTGGACGCTACTTTCAGTTTAATTCAGAAAGCCAAGTCATTCGTTCTCGCTCCCTATGGGATGTGCAACTCGACATTGAACCACTTGAGCAAAACCAAACTCGCGTCTGGCAAGCCAAAGGGCCAAAAAATAATGATATGCAGTTATTATCTATTGGCTTAGGTTCCACCAGCGGTCAGAAAGTGGCAACGTTAACTGTTGCCCAAGATTTAAGTATTGGCAGGCGGGTATTTAGTGAAGTATTTGGTACTAAGCTTGCGATCAATATCGCCATGCTGCTAGCAATGATTGGCGGTATTTTTATCATTATCAGGCAATCTTTTAAGCCTGTTAAATCCATTCAGGATTCACTCGCTAAACTTAGGCAAGGTGAAATAAACTCTCTCGAGATTAATCAGATCCCAGTAGAAATAAAACCGTTAGCAGAAACCTATAACGAACTATTGGATTACACCGCCAATCAAATCGAGCGTAGCCGTAATAACCTGGGTAATTTAAGCCATGGTCTAAAAACACCGCTTGCTGTGATGCAGCAGCAAGTTGAAGTGCTCGGTTTATCCAATCCTGAATCTGCCGAAGCTATGCAGCAGCAACTCGATCAAATTCGCAATATGATTGAACGTAAACTTGCCGCAGCTCGTATCACCGGCGATATGCTCCCCGCTGCACAAATGGTCATTCCAAGAGATTTCGAGGCGCTCACCAATACTTTAGATAAAGTCCACCACCATAAACAAATTGATTGCAGCGTCAATATCATTGCCAATATCAACCGACTGCCTATTCACCGTGAAGATGGAATGGAACTGTTTGGCAATCTATTAGACAACGCCTATAAGTGGGCACAATCAAATATCATTGTCGATATCGACGTCATAGCCAGTAACAGTAAAACGAGTGAGGTTAATTCAGGTCAAACTCTGACACTCACGATAGAAGATGATGGACCTGGTGTGAATGATGATCAACTCAATCAGTTAACCAATCGCGGTAAGCGTTTAGATGAGGCTGTTGTAGGCCATGGGCTTGGCTTATCCATCGTCAAAGAGATTATCGAACAGTATGGGTACAATCTGACGTTTGACCGTTCAGATCGCTTAGGTGGGCTCAGAGTGACGATTGTATTTAACAATCCGAAAGTGATGACCAGCGTCTAATCGCTCAATCTTCTATACCAGACACTAAAAAGCCCTGAGTCATTTAAATAACATAGAAATGACTCAGGGCTTGTTCAATAAAAAGCAATAACCACAATAATCAGCTTGTTGTAGTTTCAGTTTCAGTTTCAGTTTCAGTTTAAATAAACCAAAACTTTAGCCTGCAGCGTTAGTGCTTTCAAAAATTTTATCGGCAGAAGCCGCAACAAAGCCTGTATACAAATTGCCATCCGTCATTGGGTATCGGCGAGCAAACTCATAAAAACAGGTTGGGATTTCTAATTCACCATCCGCAAAAGTAACCATCATTCTGTCAGCCATCGTCGAAGATTGCTCTAACAAAACTTCAGCTGAACCTTTCACTTCACCGCCTGAAGTGTTCAATTTAAAGCCCGCACTTTTCAATGCTTCATTGACTGACTCAATACGTTCAAACTCTGGCAGCGCATTGATTGATACTGTGAAATGGTTTGCGCGATAGCCAATAGCGGCAACCCAAGCTGCGTATTCACTTTCAGCTAATAGTGTTTTGTAGCTTGCAAGATCCACATTCCAATGACGACCAGAATAAAGGAAATTATCCGCTTTAGTTGCGCTCTCATCCACTTGGTCAATTAAACCATGAATTATGGTTTGCGCTTTAGGGCTAAACTCTTCAACTAATAGCTCAGAGATAAAGACTTTTGGTTGATTTGCATCAGGATGCTCAAAGTGTTTGGCGATTAATTTCTTTTGCTCAAAGTTGTAATCACCACAAGCCACATAACCAATGGACTCGAAATGTTCGGCAAGCACTGATAAGTTAACTTTAGCAATGTTAAAGGTTCTCAAAGCAATATGATCATTAATGATCGGCTCGCCGTTACTGAGTAACTTATGAATACTATCCGCTGATGGCGTCATGTTGATATAGTCTTGCCATAATGCAGCGAACAAAGCGTTTACGTCGGTATGCATAATAAAATCCTTCTTTATAAAAAAGGCAATGAGTAAGGGCCTGTTGATCTTTCAAGGTTGCTTTTGCAGCGAATTGTTGGCCATTTGTACAAGGCAGAGACTTTGAGGTGTAGTTATTCTACATAAAAAGTCAATAACGCAGTAAAAGTGGCCAACAAACGCTGCCCGAAGGGTTCGGCTAAAAACATTTTACTCTTTGTTGAATGGCTTTTGCTTAGGTGACTAGGCATCAATCCATTCGCCTCAATTAAAACGTTTTTAACTCGAACAAAATTCAACCAGAAAAGATTAACAGGCCCTAGTCATTGCCTTAGCAGCTTTATTGTTATTTTAAATTGAAAGCCCTGGGCTTAAGTTTGCTGGCAAGCTAACACTGTCTGCTTCCACTGAAGCAACAGGGTAAGCACAGTAATCAGCAGCATAAAATGCGCTTGCACGATGATTACCAGAAGCGCCAACGCCACCAAATGGTGCTGAACCTGAAGCACCCGTGATTTGCTTATTCCAATTAACGATACCTGCACGAATGCGCGCTAAGAAGTAATCATAATCTTCACGGCTGTCAGCTAAGATACCTGCAGATAAGCCATAACGCGTGTTATTCGCCATATCAATCGCATTGTCAAAATCTTGGTATCTAACAAGTTGCAGTAATGGACCAAAGTATTCTTCATCTGGTAATTCAGCAATCTCAGTGACATCAATTAAACCAGGAGACACTAAGCCAGTACCCGCTTCAACATGCGTTAACTCAACTAAAGATTGACCACCAAGCGCTTGTAATTCTGCTTGTGCAGCAACCATACCTTTAGCTGCGCCCTCAGAAATCATAGAACCCATAAATGGTTGTGGCTGTGCATTCCAGCTACCGACTTTAATTTGCTTAATGGCAGCAATAAGTTGCTCAATTAATGCATCACCCGCGCTGCCTTGCTCGATATAAAGACGACGAGCACAAGTACAACGTTGACCTGAAGAGATATACGCTGACTGAATAATATCGTGAACAGCGGCTTTAGTATCTTGAACATCTTTGATGATTAATGGGTTATTACCGCCCATTTCAAGTGCTAAAATTTTGCCTGGGTGACCTGCATATTGTTGATGCAGTAAATGACCCGTACGCGAACTGCCCGTAAAGAACAAACCATCGATTTGTGGATGAGACGCTAATGCCTTGCCCGTTTCAAGCTCACCTTGAACAAGGTTAATCACCCCTTGTGGCAATCCTGCTTTATCCCAAAGCTTCAGCATTTCTTCAGCAACTTTTGGAGTCAGTTCAGACGGCTTAAATACCACAGTGTTACCCGCAAGCAATGCAGGAACAATATGGCCATTAGGTAAATGACCAGGGAAATTATAAGGACCAAATACCGCAACAACACCGTGAGGCTTATGACGCAATACTGCACGACCTGCAGGAATATCGTTGGTTTCTGTACCAGTACGCTTATCGTGAGCTGCTGCTGACAGGCCAATTTTACCTATCATCGCGCCAACTTCTGTAGCCGTTTCCCACTGCGGCTTACCGGTTTCTTGTGCAATCACTTCAGCAAGCTCAGCTTTATGTGCTTCAAGTTCACTGCGGTATGCTTCAACGATAGCTAAACGCGCTTCATAACCCAGCATAAACCAATCAAATTGTGCTGCACGAGCAGCATCAATCGCAGTATTCACTTGAGCTGCAGTTGCAGTTTTACCACTCCAGATAACCTTACCGTTAGCTGGGTTAACTGATGTTACTTCATGGCCTTCGCCATTAGACCATTGGCCTTTAATAAATTGTGTCATTTGTTCTGTCCTAAAGTTCTAGTACGCGAATGTTATCGCCATTAGCCACTTTCAATGCTTCAGCCAACTCTGGGCTGAGCGTTACCTTGTCATGCTTATCCGACACCTTCACTTTTGCCGCTGTCGCGCGATAATCCGCTAACAAAGTATTGGCAATAATGTATTGGTGGTCTGCATGAGGCATTTTGCCGATGGTCACTGTGAGCTCTCTGCTCAGCTGAACTGAGCGAATATCATTTAATGCACACTCTACAGTTGGGCCGCCATCAAAAATATCGACGTAGTTTCTAAATTTAAAGCCTTCAGCTTGAAGCAACTTCAATGCAGGCTTGGTGTTGCGATGCACTTCACCGATCACTTTTTGCGCTTTTTTAGGTAAAAGGCACACATGAATTGGACTTCGCGGCATCATTTCAGCCATAAAGGCTTTCTTACCTAAACCTGAGAGATAATCAGCTTCAACAAAATCGATACCGAGGAAATGATCTTGTAACCATTCATAAAAAGGCGAGTCGCCCTTTTCATCGCTAACGCCACGCATTTCGGCAATGACCGTGCTGCCAAAACGTTGCTCATGTTGCGCTAAAAATAAGAAGCGTGAACGTGACAGCATGCGGCCGTTATAGCCACGACGATAATCTTTATTCAAAAATAAAGTACACAACTCTGCCGCACCAGTGTAGTCATGGCACAAGGTCAGGGTTTCAACTTCATTACGAACTGAGATTTGTTTTGAATGATAAACTTCAGTACCTAAACGGTAATGATAAAAAGCATCTTCCATTCCAACAGCGGCTTCGATACCACAGGTACCGACAACTTCATTGGTTTTCAGATCTTCAAGCACCATCAAATAACCTTCATCAAAAGGCTTTTCAACTTGCTTGGAAAAAGAGGCTTCTGCACGAGCGATTTTCGATCGCAATAGCTCTTCGTTGACAGGCAGAGATGTAAACCCATGTCCTGACTCAACAGCTACCTTGTATAGAGCATCGTAATCACTGGCGCGAATTGGTCGAATGATTAGCATCAAACTCTCCTAAAATAACACCTATAAAGTCAGTATTTATGCCTTCAGGCTTAAATACTTAACCTCATTGGTTACCCAAACAAAAAAGCGCAACCCAATGGTTGCGCAATTTTATCAATTAACCTGCAACTACTTTAGCTACAGCACGTTCAAAACGCGCTAAACCTTCAGCAATATCGGCTTCTGGGATCACAAGAGAAGGAGCAAAACGCACTACGTTAGCACCAGCAATCAGGCTCATTAAACCTTCTGCAACTGACGCAACAAGGAAGTCACGACTACGACCAGCGTATTGTTCATTCAGTACAGCACCTAATAACATGCCTTGGCCGCGTACTTCTTCAAATACATTATATTTAGCATTAATTGCCGCTAAACCATCACGGAATAATTGCTCGCGATGCTTAACACCGTTAAGTACTTCAGGTGTATTAACGACATCCATTACAGCGTTACCAATAGCACACGCTAGTGGGTTACCACCATAAGTAGAACCGTGAGTACCAATTTTTAAATGTGCTGCAATTTTAGCAGTAGTCAGCATTGCTGCGATTGGGAAACCGCCACCTAATGCTTTAGCACTGGTTAAAATATCAGGTACGATATCTGTGCCCATGTATGCGAATAGCTCACCAGTACGGCCAACACCTGTTTGTACTTCATCAAAAATAACTAATGCGTCATGCTTATCAGCTAAAGCACGAACCGCTTTAAGGAATTCTGGGTCACCATTGATAATTCCGCCTTCACCTTGAAGCGGCTCAAGCATAATGGCACATGTATTATCTGAGATGACAGCTTCAAGTGCAGCAATATCATTGAATGGTACGTGAGTAACACTTTGTGGCTTAGGACCGAAACCATCAGAATAAGCCGCTTGGCCACCAACAGTAACAGTAAAGAAAGTACGACCGTGGAAGGCTTTATCAAATGCAATGATTTGATCTTTTTGTGGACCGTGATTTTCTAGTGCGTAACGACGAGCTAGTTTCAGCGCAGCTTCGTTAGCTTCTGCGCCCGAGTTAGCAAAGTAAACACGTTCAGCAAAAGTGGCATTAACTAACTTAGTCGCCAACTCTAGTGCTGGTTCGTTAGTCATTACATTTGAAAGATGCCAAAGTTTTTCGCCTTGTTCTTTAAGCGCGCCAACTAGAGCAGGATGACAATGACCTAAACAGTTCACTGCAATACCACCAGCAAAGTCAATAAACTCGTTACCTTGTTGATCCCAAACTCGGCTACCTTCACCGCGAACAGGAATTACTGCTGCAGGCGCATAATTAGGCACCATAACTTCATCAAATTGGGCACGTGTTAAGTTCATTTCAACGCTCATTACTTTTCGTCCTTTGGTTATTAAGTGATTTAAAAATCACTCTAGTCCGCTGTCTGTATTGGTTTTGGTTTAGTATCGCAGCGGTTGCTTGTCTAACTTGAAGGTCATTATTAGCTAAAATGTGATCAAAATACCAGTTTTTAGCTGTTAACTATTCATTACTGAAATGATTAGTGAATAAAGAGTGATAAAAATGCGCATACAAAGTACTTATATTGCTAAATTTGAGCATAAATAGTCATAAAAAAAGTTATTTGAACTCGATTTACTTAGCTATTCATCAAATATGCATAATTAGACAAGTCAATTTAGTCAATCACAGTCCCATTACTGTGATTACACTAAATCCAATTTGCGGTAGTTTTGCCCTTTCAGCCTGATAAGTTCCTGCTCAGTAAATTCATAATAATCAAACATCACACGCTTTTCTTGGGGTTCAATTAGGCGAGATTCTTCTAACAATAACACTTTCGCGAAGCAGCTCGCTTTCGCGACGATGGCACTTTCAGCAGAGAACTCGCTAAAGTGGTAATTAAAATCGAGCTCTTTTAGTATTTTTGTCAGCTTACTGTTTTCAAATTCAAGTAAATCCAGCATTTGCCAATTTAACTGCTCACCATGAGACATTACCTTGCTAAAGACTTCATTAGCAGGAAACTCAGATGCCATCACAGCATCGTAGAGATTCTTATCTCCTTTAGCACTCGTTTCTCGCAGCCAAGTGCCCCAGGTTTTCTCAAACTGCCTTGCGCTAGCATTCAAGATAGTCGCACTGCCTAATTGCTTCATGAGCGACGCGCTGTAAACCAACGCCGCATCTTTCTCATGCAATACTGCTAGGGCTTTGGCTGCAATTGCAGTCATCATGCTATATCGCCATAGCTTTCTGGTGGTCCAAACTAGATTGGCATTACCAGAAGGCAACCAGTTACGTAGGCAAAAGTAAGGTATTACCGCTTGTAAGTTTTCAATGCCAATATAATTAAGGACTAACTTAATATCAGTGACTTTAACTTCCGAGCGCTGAGGTCTTCTATGGCTTGATGCTGGGCTATTAATTAAATTGACTAAATCGGTATACAACCAGGAGATGTTTTCGACTAAGGGGCGGATACGACGAAGATCAGGGTCTTTATTCAATAGTAAATCAAGTAGCAAGACTTGTGACTCAGCTAGACCAGATTGTTCCAGCATTTGTTTAGGTGAGCTAATTTGATGCTCTAGGGCATTCATCACTGTGATGGTCAGCTGCTCAGAAATACGCTTAAGCACATGCTGAGCTTTTGCTTGCTCTTCCATGCGCGCCTTAATGGCTTTACGCTCGACTTCTAATTTATTGGCATCATCCTCAAGCTGTTTATCGCGATCATCAAACTGCTGGGTCAGCTTTTCTTTCCCTACAATAAGTTGTTTATATAATCGATTTTCAACTTCGATGACTTTTCCTGGTCTGACTCCACCTGCTACCGACACTGCCACTACTGCAAACCTTTAACCTTGATACATGTTGGTGATAATAAAGGATATCGGCCGCTTTATGTATCAATTGAGCGTAATAATCAAAAAAGAAAGACATAAAAAAGGCTTCCAATAGGAAGCCCTTTTAAGGTGAAGCGCTTCATGCATGGCATAAAGTGCTAATTTCCAATATTTACTTAAGCTCTTGCTCAAATAGTTTGTATATACGACGGTATTCATCTAACCAGCTTGATGGCTGTCTAAAGCCATGCGGTTCAACTGGGTAAATCGCCGTCTCAAACATTGGTTTTTCAAGTTCAATTAAACGTTGTACTAAACGTACACTGTCTTGGAAGAAAACATTATCATCCAGCACACCACTCATGATCAGCAGCGGCTTTTCTAAACCTTGAGCATGCTCAATTGGCGAGCTACGCTCATAAGCGATAGGGTCGACATCTGGCGTATTAAGAATATTCGAAGTGTAAGGCGCATTATAATGTGCCCAGTCCGTCACTGGACGTAATGCTGCGCCAGCTTGGAATAACTCTGGCTCATTAAATAATGCCATGAAGGTTAAGAACCCGCCGTAAGAACCACCATAGGTACCCACTTTAGCAGTATCGACATTGGTGTGTTTTGCCATCCAGCTAACACCGTCTTTTAAATCTTCAACTTCAGGGTGTCCCATATTACGGTACACAGCGGTGCGCCAGTCACGCCCGTAACCCTTAGAACCACGATAATCCATGTCCATTACCACATAACCTTGCTGTGTCAGCAGGTTATGGAACATAAACTCACGAAAGTAACCAGAGAAACCATTATGGGCATTTTGTAAATAACCTGCGCCATGATTAAAGATGACCGCAGGGTATTTATCAGCATTAGCAGCATCGTACCCTTGAGGCAAATACACTCTGGCATAAATATCTTTAGCACCATGAGTTGAAGGAATTTTTACAACTTGCGGCGCTTGCCATGCGTATTGGCTAAACGCTTTGCTGGTGTATTGAGTTAATTGTTTAAGCTCGCCACCTATTGGCTGTATGTATAGCTCATTTGGGTTTACAGCTGTAGAAGCTGTCAGTAACAATGATTGACCGTCTGGGCTTAGTTTGTAATCTAAAGTGCCTGTCCACTCAGTTAATTGTTCAGTCTTACCAGTTGCAATCTCTACACGGTAGACATTATAGGTGCCAGGATGGTCTTTATTCGCACGGTAATATAAATGGCTTGCATCTGGTGATAATGTTACTTGATCAACGACATACTCGCCTTTAGTTAAAGCGGTAGTTTTACCATCTGCTTTGACATATAACTGAGAGAATCCAGACTCTTCAGACAAGTAATAAAACTTATCTTCACCGGTAACCCAGCCAAACTGGTTAAAAGTATAGTTAATCCAAGCATCATCATGTAAACGATGTTCAGTCTCGAGCTTGCCAGACTGTAGATCGACACTTGCGATCCAACGATCTTTGTTATCATGGGCTTCCATCATTACAAGCAATTTATTGTCAGTGTCATGCCATTGAATGGCACTTTGACCCCAACCCCAGTCTTGCATTAACTGCAGAACACGCGGCTCAGGCTTACTTGTGTAACTTTCGCCTTTGGCTTTAGCATTTTCTGCTTTAACTGATGCCAATACATCTTCATCAAAGCCAGTTAAACCTTCAATCGTGATGTCTTTTTTTACATGCTCAACTAGGTCAAGTAATACTAACCTTTCGCCTGGATAGTTGTCTTCTGCCACTCTTGCTCTTGCAGGTACAGCGTCTACATAACCATCTTTGCCTAGGTAGTTAGGCATGATGTCATGTTCAGCTCGCCAGCTATAATTTTTATCTGATAAAGCGACAACAAGATAACGACCATCAGCAGATAAACTCATTTCATCGACAGTTTCACTGTCACCTAAGTACCAGGTTTTAGGTGCAAACGTCGGATCTTGTGCTGCTAATTCTTCTGCGTATTCTGCTCGAGATTTATTCTTGTCATGCTGTAGTGCAACATAAGCAATTAGGCGGTGTTGCTGTTTAGCAATATATGACTCAGGATCTTTAACGCCCGCAGGCGCTTTAGCCATTTGAATATCAACAAGTTGCTCAGTCATACCTGTGTCTAAATGTAATTTGAACACACTGTTACCTTGCATATAAGCAAGATCGCCTGAGTTTAAAAACTTAACGTCATCAATCGCATTATTTTGACGAGTTAATTGTTTAATCTCACCGGAGTTAAGTTGTTTAACAAAGATATTTCCTTTGTAAATATAGGCTTTTTGAGACTTGTCAGTATTAAACACACCACGTTTTTGATCTGCTAAATGCAACTGGTTAAGTTTAAGAATCGTAGCTTGAGACTGATTGATGCCTTGTTGGTATACATCCGCAATCGCAGATTGGTGCTCTTGGCGACTAAAATAAACTGACTGGCTATCGTCAGACCAATAAGCATTCTTAGCTAACAATCCCATCCAATCAGGATTAGCCATAATTTGATTCAAGGTCAATGCTTGCTCAGCTTGCGGTGGCATAGCGAATGGCACTACCACACTGGCTGATTGATTAGATACGGTCGAAGAGTCATTGTTGCTTGCTGTAGCGCTGCAACCTGAAATTATTGCGAGAGAAAGCGCACTCAATGCGGCATTTCGCAGTAGCCTGGTCATATTAAATCCCTTGTCATCAAAGATGAATGATATATTCTCGCCTAAACGTTAAATAGTTTGGCAAGTACTTTTATTATTGGCCTTTTATATCACAAATAATGACAATGTTTGTGGGGATTTATCGCTTAAGTTGTAACAGAAGTTAGCATCGAGTCAGAAAATTATTCAATAGTTCATGACCTTGCTCAGTTAATATCGCTTCTGGATGAAATTGCACACCATATATCGGCAGACTTTTATGACTCATTGCCATGATTTCTCGTCCATGAATGGGATCATCAAACCAGGCATCTAATTGAAACGATTCAGGCAAAGATTCAACTAGCAGAGAATGGTAACGCGTGACAGTTAATGGCTGATTTAATTGCTGAAATAAACCTAATTCGTTATGGGTTATTGCGCTCGTTTTACCATGCATGACCCGTTGCGCTTTTATCACGTTAGCCCCAAATACCTGTGCAATCGCTTGGTGACCTAAGCACACGCCCAATAATGGTACTTTACCCGCAAAATGCGCAATGACAGCAAGTGATATACCCGACTCGTCTGGAGAACACGGACCAGGCGAAATAACCAGATGACTTGGATTAAGCGCTTCAATTTCACTGAGAGTAATTTGATCATTTCTTTTAACCACGACTTCATAACCTAAGCGCTGAAAATACTGCACTAAGTTAAAGGTAAATGAATCATAATTATCAATCATTAACAGCATTAAACATCCCAACTTCAAGGTGAAATTTGCACGAGTGTGGTCTTGTGAACTCATCGGTTTGCAAAAGATTCCAAACTCAAACCATTATAAAGTTGATTAATAATCAACAGTCACTCTGTAGATAACCAACCAAAGGGTACAAGCCGCGGATAATATCATAGCTTAGTAGCCCACTTAAATTTTTAGCACTCTGTATGATTTATTTCAGCTGTAACGTTTCGTTGCTAGGGTATAATACGGCTCAATTTACTTTATTTGTCTTCTGGGTTTCAACATGCACAGCCACAAACAACAAATCGACAATACCAGCTTATATTTCATAGGTGATGTCTATGGCCGCTTAGATAAATTGAATGACTTACTCACTGAAATTGATTTTGATATTGAAGATCCTGAATCAAGCATTCAATTCGTGAAACTGGTGTTTTGTGGAAACTTAATTGCTGCAAATGAAGCTGAAAATATAGAGCACATTGCATTATTGTCATTTGTAAAAGAGTTAGTAGATAAAGGTCATGCTTTTTGCTTGTTGGGTAGCAACGAATTTGAAGCAATAGGATGGAGTAAGCATCACCCCATTACGGATACTCCCTACTTACCTAATGGTTCTACTGAAACCAATAAGTTAACACCGCTATTCTTAAAAGAATTCGCTCAAGGTGATGAGCAGTTGTTCCAGTGGATTGACTGGTTTATGGCATTACCGATTTATCTCGATTTTGATCATATTCGGGCAATACATGCATGTTGGGACGAATCCGTTATTAGCCAACTTAACCCTTATCTATGTTTATTAACTCAAGAGTCTACATCTACGATAAACACTGATTCAGAAAAAGGCAGTAAAAATGCTTTGTCTCAACAGTTTTGGCCTGCTGCATTTGATGAGACACATCCGTTATCAGCAATGATGACTTCGTGTCTCAACTATACTGTTCTGGAATTAATTGAACACCATCCACACCATCAATTATCGACACCTGTCGTAATTGGCCATTACCCTCAAGACAGTTTCCCTGACATTCAAAATGAGCATTTAGTTTGTGTTAACTACAACGCAGCGGTAGGCGATTATCCGTTAGTTAGCTTTGCTTGGCATCAAGGCCGTAAAAAGTCGATTGAGGTAAGCGCCTCTGAGAGTGCTAAATTAAGTTTAGGTGAGTTTTGTTTCATCGATCAGCCCTCAGCAGAAGAACATATTGCTGACGGAGTTGAAAACTTGCTAGCAGGCTTAGTGGAATTATTGCCAAAAACTGAAATCAGTCACACAAAATCAGAGCAATTAAAATCACATGTGGCTGATTGCATCTGCGCAGATTGGGATCCATTAGATCTAAAACAACACATGCATAATCATCATGCTTATCGTCAATTAATCGAACCAATTGCTTTGCTTGCACTCGCTCAAGATTCTGAACAACTTTGTGCCTATTTGGCCATAGTCGCACGTTATCAATTAGAAACTGACAATGACAATCTAGAGAACCGCAGCTTAAAAGTCGCGTTTAAATTGACTCGGTTGGCAAAAGCTTATCTCGACTAAATTAATGGTTTACTTCAACAATCATTTTTAGTGAGACAGAAATGAAAAAACCAGTCACTCATTTGCGACTGGTTTTCTTATGAACCGAACTGACACATTACATCGTTACTTGACGACAGTTAAATGTGCACGTCCTTTTGGTTTTTCAGAATTGCTTGTAGGCTTTTCTTCTGTAACGTCAGCTTTATCCGTTGTTTCAACTGCAGAGAAAGAGCGTGGTGCTGGAGCTAAATCTTCCGATTCATCTTCAGGCATATAAGCATCTTCCATATCAAACACAGTCCCAGCACCGTTTTCGCGCGCATAAATCGCAACGATTGCAGCCATAGGTAAAACAACTTGCTGAGGCACACCACCAAATCGAGCATTAAACTCAACAAATTCATTGGTCATTTGTAAGTTGCCCACTGCACCGCCAGCAATATTAAGCACGATTTGACCGTCCTTAACAAACTCTTGAGGTACCTGAGTGCCCTTTACAAATGCATCCACAACAACATGTGGGGTAAAGTGGTTATCCATCAACCACTCGTAGTAAGCCCGCAACAAATATGGACGGTTAGGTGTAATCGCTTTCATTACATACCCATGCGCATTTCGCGCTCAACCTCAGTTAACGATGCTTTAAATGATTCACGCTCAAAAATGCGTGTCATGTAAGCATGGATATCTTTAGATGTACGAACATCCAAGTTGATACCTAACTCAGGTAAACGCCATAATAACGGACCTAAGTAACAATCAGCTAAGCCAAATTCTTCACTCATGAAGTAAGGCATTTCAGCAAATACTGGCGCTAAAGCAACTAAGCTTTCAGTTAACTCTTTACGAGCTGCGTCAGCTTTTTCACCTTTACGGATACGATCAACTAGTACATACCAGTCTGTATCAATACGGTGCATCATTAGACGGCTTTGGCCACGAGCAACCGGGTATACAGGCATCAATGGAGGATGAGGAAAACGCTCATCTAAATATTCCATAATGATACGAGATTCATACAGCACTAATTCACGATCAACTAGAGTCGGTACTGAGTTGTATGGATTAACATCCAATAACTCTTGAGGTTTCTCACTAGGTTCTACCTGCAATACATCAACAGTTACACCTTTTTCAGCCAAGACGATACGTACTTGGTGGCTATATAAATCATCGGCACCTGAAAAAAGTGTCATGATAGAGCGTTTGTTGGCAGCTACAGCCATTGTTACCCTCCAGTAAAACGGAAAAAACAAAACAAACGAGGGGCAAAGCCCCTCGTTTAAAGTATGCGAATAATGTATTTTACCCGTTATTCGTGTCTAGTGCACATCTTTCCAGTATTCTTTCTTCAACAAATAAGCAACGATGAAGAAAATAAACAAGAATCCGAGTACCCACCAGCCTAAAGCTTCGCGTTCTAATTTTACTGGATCTGCAGAATATGCAAGGAAACCAGTGATATCGCGAACGGCTTGGTCATACTCTTCAGCGTTCATAGAACCGCCAGTCGTCACAACAGTGCCATCTTCTTGCTTAACAGGGATACCCTGTAAATCTTCAAGAACGTGAGGCATGCCCACTAATGGGAATACTGTGTTGTTCACACCAAATGGACGGCTTTCATCTTTATAAAAACCTTTAAGGTATGAATAAACCCAGTCTTGACCACGAACACGTGCAACTAGCGTTAAGTCAGGAGCCGCTCCACCAAACCACTTTGCAGCATCTGCAGGTGGAATCGCGTTTTCCATCAACTCACCAACTTTAGCATCGGTAAACATGTACTTTTTACGCATGTCATCAACTGAAATACCTAAATCTTCAGCTACACGACCATAACGTTGATATTGAGTACTGTGACAGCCAGAACAGTATTGCTGAAATAAATTCAAACCACGTTCTAACGACTCTTTATCATGTAAGTCCACATTGGCACTTTCTAAATGAACATTGCTGCCACCTGCTGCGATAGCAAGTGATGGTAACAATGTAACTAATGCAATTAATAACTTTTTCATTAGTGCGTCACCCTCGTAGGAACCGGTTTTGTCTTTTCATTTTTACTGTAAACCCACAGTGCAACGAAGAAGCCAAAATAAGTAAGTGTAAAGATACGAGCTGCAATAGTTAACGTTGGTGTTGCTGGTACAGCACCTAAGTAACCAAGGATTAAGAAAGACACAGTAAATTGTGCAATGTTAATCTTGTGGATTAGACCACGGTAACGAATAGACTTCACTTTACAGCGATCTAGCCAAGGTAGAACGAACAATACCGCAATCGCAAGACCCATACCGACAACACCTAACAGCTTGTCTGGGATCGCACGTAAGATTGCGTAGAACGGAGTGAAATACCAAACCGGAGCAATATGTTCAGGAGTCTTCATTGGGTTAGCCGCTTCGAAATTTGGCTTTTCAAGGAAGTAACCGCCACCTTCAGGCATAAAGAACAATACGTAACAGAACACGATTAAGAAACCGGCCACGCCCATAATGTCTTTTACTGTGTAATAAGGATGGAAAGGAATAGCGTCTACTGGCCATCCGTTTTCATCTTTATTCTTCTTAACTTCAACACCGTCTGGGTTGTTTGAGCCCACTTCGTGTAATGCAATTAAGTGAAGGAAAACAAGTACAACAAGTACTAATGGCAAAGCAATAACATGCAATGCGAAGAAGCGGTTTAGCGTAGCACCAGAAACAACATAGTCACCACGAATCCACAATGTTAAGTCATCACCAATAAACGGTATTGCACCAAACAAAGAGATAATTACCTGTGCGCCCCAGTAAGACATTTGTCCCCAAGGAAGCAAGTAACCCATAAAGGCTTCAGCCATTAACACTAGGAAAATCAACATACCGAATAACCAAAGTAGTTCTCTTGGCTTTTGGTAAGAACCGTAGATAAGACCACGGAACATATGCAGATAAACCACCACAAAGAACGCCGAGGCCCCAGTGGAGTGCATATAACGAAGTAACCAACCGTATTCAACATCACGCATGATGTATTCAACAGAAGCAAACGCGCCTTCTGCAGTTGGCACGTAATTCATGGTCAACCAAATACCAGTCAGTAGTTGGTTAACTAAAACAAGTAGAGCTAATGAACCAAAGAAATACCAGAAGTTAAAGTTCTTTGGAGTTGGATATTGACCAACGTGACGATTATAAGTCGCCGTCATTGGGATGCGATCATCAATCCAATCAACGATATTCTTAACCATTATGCAGCTCCTGTGTCTACACCGATGAGTACCGTGCCGTCATCAACATATTGATGTGGTGGTACAACAAGGTTTAATGGCGCAGGTACACCTTGGAATACACGACCAGCCATATCAAACTTAGAACCATGACATGGGCAGAAGAATCCAGCCGTAACACCTTCGACTTGCTCGCCAAATGAATCAGGCAAATAAGTTGGTGAACAACCTAGGTGAGTACAAATACCTACAGCAATGAAAAACTCAGGCTTAATTGAACGAGCAGGGTTAGCTGCATATTCAGGCTGTTGTAATTCTTCAGAGGCAGGATCGCGTAATTGACCATCTAATTTGGGCAGTTCACTTAGAATTGCATCTGTACGACGTACAACCCATACAGGTTTGCCACGCCATTCAACACGAATTAATTGACCTGGTTCTACTTTACTAATATTAACTTCAACCGGTGCACCTGCAGCTTTCGCTTTAGCGCTCGGATTCCATGACTTGATAAAAGGCACCGCTACAGCGACGGCACCAGCTCCACCAACTACGGCGGTTGCGGCTGTCAGGAATCTGCGGCGTCCGGTATCGACTGGCGCATTGCTCATCCACTTATCTCCCAGAGGGTGTTGGAATTCTTATATTTTAATAACTTAGCAACATTAGAATCACTAATCGCTAAATCTATACTTTGAGGCGGGGCTCATTATAGCGAAAAATTAGAACCAGATCATAGTAAAACACACAACTAAGTTGCGGGAATTGTATGTTTTTTTTAAGCCGCACAAAAAACAACCAAGCATTTTGATACTTTTTAGAGAATATATGCAGAAGTGAATTTTATAACTTGCTGTTAATTAATAAAATTTAATGAAATACTTTGCTTCTAAATTAGTCATAGCTGATTAATTAAGCCAAAGTGCAAAAAATTCAATTTGTTTATATAAAAAGTCGCAGACATAAAAAAACCCGGTAATAACCGGGTTTTTAATCAACTAAATGACAATTTACTTACCATCAATTGATTTCATGTACTTAAAGAAGTCACTATCAGGTTCTAGAACCATCACATCACTGTTGCCAGCAAAACTTTCTTTGTAGGCTTCTAAGCTACGTAAAAAACCATAAAATTCAGGATCTTTGTTATACGCATCTGCATAAATTTTAGCAGATAGTGCATCACCTTCACCTCGAACAGTTAACGCTTTACGTTCTGCTTCTGCAACTTTAACTGTTACATCAGCATCAATCGTTGCACGAATGATTTCAGATTGCTCTTTACCTTGTGCACGATGCTCTTTAGCAACAGCTTGACGCTCTGCTCGCATACGCTGGAAAATACTGCTACTCACGTTAGCAGGTAAATTGATTTGCTTAACACGAACGTCAACCACTTCAATACCCAAATCCTGTGAGCTTTCAGCTGCATTTTCTAAAGCATCATTTTGCAGTTCATCACGTTTGCCAGAAACAATTTCTTTAATGGTGCGACGACCAAACTCAGTACGTAAATCATTGTTGATTTTACGTTGTAGCAAGTCTTCTGCAGTTACGATGTTACCGCCACCTGTTGAAAGGTAGAAGGTTTCAAAGTCGTTAATACGCCATTTAACGTATGAATCAACCATCAAATCTTTCTTTTCAGAAGTCACGAAACGGTCAGCTGCGCCATCTAGAGTTTGAATACGTGCATCAAGGTATTTAACCTTATCGATAGCAGGTATTTTAAAATGGATCCCCGGAGCAAGCACACGAGTAACAGCTTCGCCGTTGACATCATCTTTTAAAATTTCACCAAAACGCGAAACAATGGCACGTTCGCCTTCATTTACGACCATCAAAGATGAAAAACCAATCCCTAAAAGGATGACTAAAATAATCAGTCCAAATCTACCCATGAGTTAGTCCCTCCCTTGGCGAGAACGAGCTTCGCGAGTTTGGCGGCCATCAAGCGGCATTGAAGAACCAAACGAATTATTTGAAGGAGTATTGATATGCGTTTCCGCTACAGGCTCAACCACTTCACGTTTAGTTTGATTATCCATCATTTTATCTAAAGGCAAATACATTAAGTTACCACTGTTTTTGGTATCAATAAGTACTTTATTCGTGTCAGCCATGACTGCTTGCATCGCATCTAAATAAAGACGCTTACGAGTCACTTCTGGCGCCATTTCATACTCAGGCAATAACTGTTCAAAACGCGCGACTTTACCTTGAGCTTCTAACACTTCACGCTGTTTATAAGCGCTAGCATCTTGAGCCATACGTTCTACTTGACCACGAGCTTTAGGTTCAATTTCACGTGCGTAAGCTTCAGCTTCACGAATGAATCGTTGCTCATCCTCTTGTGCAGAAATCGCATCATCAAAGGCATCTTTTACTTCTTCAGGCGGACGCGCAGGCAAGAAGTTGACGTCTTGAATTGATAAACCTAATTTATATGGTTCAAGAATACGTTCTAGTTCAGACCAAGTATCACGACGAATAGCATCACGACCAGTGGTCAAGATGTCATCCATAGTGTTATGTCCAATCACATAACGTAAAGCACTATCTGTCGCTTCTCTTAAACTTGCATTGGCATCAACAGCGCTGAACAAATACAAATAAGCATCATCTACGCGGTATTGAACATCTAATTCAACTTTAACCAAGTTTTCATCAGATGTTAGCATGCTGCCAGAAGATGGAATTGATCGAACTGCTTTGATGTTCACAGGGAAAACTTCATCAATAAAAGTCGCTTTCCAATGTAAACCAGGTCCAACTTCGCCAGAATGTTGACCGAAACGTAAGGTCACCCCACGTTCAGCTTCTTTAATGGTATAAAAACCTGAAGCCCCCCAAACCAACAAACCAATAACTAAAACAACAATAATGCTGGTTGAGTTAAATGAAGGACTTGACGATCCACCTGAACCACCTTTACCACCGCCAAAGCGCTTTGAAAGATTACGAAATACTTCGTCTAAATCTGGTGGGCCTTTATCGTTACCGTTTTTGTTTCCCCAAGGGTCTTTATCTTTTCCCTTGTTACCGGGCTCATTCCAAGCCATTTAGCACTCCATAAGTGGATGAAATAAATGTTATTAGCAAGTAACGTCTACTGCTGAATCTTCAAGTGAAGATTCAGAGATAAACGTCTCTAATTCGCCTTGACTCTGTTTTGTTAATCGGCGCCAATTGGCTTCCGACAAACGAACAGACAAAATACAGTTCCCCAGATCGTCATACTCTTTCTGCTGTATCGCGTCCAGTCCATAAAACTGACCAAGATAATGCCCAGCCGTCGCTGGTATTTTCAATGTTTGCTCTACAATCACTTCACCGATTAACTCGTTGATAGCCTGTAATAGCAATTCAAATCCAATTTGTTTTTGTGCAGATACCCAAACTCGTTCAGGCATCCCCTCATCGTCGTAATCGATTCGAGGTACAAAGTCTTCCAATAAGTCGATTTTATTACAAACGACCAGTTGAGGAATAGTATCTGCGTCAATTTCTTCAAGTACATTTTGCACTTGTTCGAAATTTTCCGTCATATTTTCATCTGCACAGTCTATGGCATGCAATAACAAGTCAGCTTGACGAGTTTCTTGCAATGTAGCTTTGAAGGCTGCGACTAAATCATGAGGTAAATGACGAATAAACCCAACGGTATCCGCTAAAATGACGGCACCATCAGGTAAATTTAGTTTACGCAACGTTGGATCCAACGTGGCGAATAACTGATCCGCTGCATAGACTTCTGAAGCGGTTAACGCATTAAACAAAGTTGACTTACCCGCATTGGTGTAACCCACCAATGACACAGTTGATAAGTCACTGCGTTTACGCGATCGGCGGCTTTGTTCACGTTGCTTGTCTACTTTATCAAGTCGACGATTAATACTCTTAATACGCCCACGCAACAAACGTCTATCGGTTTCGAGCTGGGTTTCCCCAGGTCCTCGCATACCAATACCACCTTTCTGTCTCTCCAAGTGAGTCCAACCACGAATAAGGCGAGTCGACATGTGGCGCAATTGCGCTAGCTCCACTTGTAACTTACCTTCGTGCGTTCTCGCTCGTTGAGCAAAAATATCTAAAATCAGTGCTGTCCGATCTAATACTCGGCATTCACAAATTTGCTCTAAATTTCTTTCTTGTGCAGGACTTAACGCGTGATTAAAAATCACCACATTTGCTTCAGTAGCTGCCACCATTGCGGCTAACTCTTCAACTTTACCTGTACCAACAAAAAACTTTCGATCAGGTGAACGACGGCTTCCGGTAATAACACCAACAGAGCGAGCTCCTGCTGATTCAACTAATAATTGTAACTCAGTTATGTCTTCTCTTCGGTCGTCATCAGAAAAGTCAATATGTACAAGAACTGCGGTTTCACCCGCTTCATAGCGATCAAACAAGTAGCAAACTCCTTAAATATTATTCTGATGCAGGTGCTTCATCATGCTGTGTATGAGTACTTTGAGCTGTCACATTAAATGGACGCGCAGGTACTACAGTCGAAATAGCATGTTTGTAAACCATTTGGCTTACTGTATTTTTTAACAAAATAACGAATTGGTCGAATGACTCAACTTGTCCTTGCAACTTAATACCATTCACTAAATAGATTGAAACTGGTACACGTTCACGACGCAGTGCGTTCAAAAATGGGTCTTGTAAAGATTGCCCCTTAGCCATTTCGATTTCCTTTTTTTTATTTTCAAAATAAATTTTTTGAATAATGTTTTATTGTTTAGTTTGAGTATTATACAGCAACGGCGAATAATCTAGCTCGAATGTCGTATAAGTGTAACTAAATTTCCTTCGGCTCCACTTTCAAGCCAATTTAAGTCTGGCCAACTTCTCAACCATGTTAATTGACGTTTAGCTAATTGCCTAGTAGCTGCAGTGGCTTTTTCTATCAAAGTATCATAGTCAAATTCTTCATCTAAATACTGCCAACACTGCCTATAACCAACGCAGCGCATAGAAGGCATGTCTAAATGCAAATCGCCTCGGGATTTTAATCGCTCAACTTCTTCGATAAAACCCTGTTCCATCATCAGTTTAAATCTTTTCGCGATTAATTCATGTAATACTTTTCTATCAAGTGGTGCAATAGCAAATTGAACCACATCATATGGTAACGCCTCTGACTTAGTTGCTGTCAACTCAGTCATTGTCTTACCTGTTATTCTAAAAACTTCTAAAGCACGAGAAAGTCGCTGCGGATCATTAGGGTGAATTCGCTCACCCGCTACAGGGTCAACCTCGCAAAGTTGCTGGTGTAACACATCCCAACCAAACTCTTCTGCTTCTTTAATTATTTCAGCTCTAATATCGTCATCAGCCGCAGGAAGCGGAGATAACCCTTCAAGTAGTGCTTTAAAGTACATCATGGTGCCACCGACAAGTAGTGGGGTCTTACCACGAGCAATAATTTGTTCTATTTCAATCAGTGCATCACGTCTAAAATCAGCAGCCGAATAGCTTTCACTCGGATCTAATATATCAATTAAACGATGCGGTGCTAATGCTAATTCATCAGCATTAGGTTTAGCTGAACCAATGTCCATTTGACGATATATCAGCGCAGAATCAACTGAAATAATTTCACAGTTATGCTTTTGCGCCATTTCAATGGCTAAAGATGTCTTGCCTGAGGCCGTTGGCCCCATCAAAAACAATACTTTAGGTTGTTTAGCTTGGTTCACATTAATTCTCTTCTAACCAGGTTTTCCATGGTAACGACTTTGCTTGTGACTCAAGACTCAATTTCTGTTCGTTATCTAATTGACTGTATTTAAACCAAATCTCTGATGCTGCTGTAAATGATTGCGTTTGGTGTTTTGCAATCCACAGTGATAATGCTTCATCTGAAGGAGTTTCTAATTTAATCCAGTTTAATAGTTCTGGAATTAATACAGCTAACTGGCTGTCTCTCAGATATGGGGGCACATTCTTTATTATCAACTGTTGGTAGCGAATTGATAGGGTTAATCCTAGTCTGCGCAGTAATATATCTCGTTCTTCCAGTAATGCTTTCCAATCCACATCAGCTTGAATTGACACAGGCATCAGCAAAGGCTGCCCCACTAAACCAGTGTTAATCTTAGAAAGTATTTCATTTTTTGTAACAATAACTGACACTTGCGATATATCGAGCAAGAGTAATTGGCTTTCTTTGGCCATCACCCAATATTGACCATCTAATAAAGGCGGCATGGTATTAACAACTGAAGTATTAACTTCATTAATTTGTGTTAACGATGCATTTTCTTTATTGGTTTGTAGTAATTGACCATAATTTGCTATCGCAGTGGGTGTCACTTCTGCAGAGTCAACGGCCCTGGCATTACCACCTTGAGAACCACCATATTGATGACCTTGTGCCGGTATCGACATGCTACCAAAGCGATTATTACTCACCTCTCTAGGCTGGTATTCCTTATCACTATCGGTATGGTTTGCACCTATTTGGGTTAAATATGCACTCGCTTGAGTTCCTTCACCACGATACAAATCCCCCTGATGACGTCCATTCTGATGTGGATTATTTGCCTGAGCATGTGACGATTCATGGGAGTCGGTAGTTGTAATACCTTGCCCATTTACATTCACACTATCTGAAAAGTGACCTTCAGGATCGATCGTCAATTCAGAAATCTGCTCAAGTACCGACTGCAAAGCCTGAAGTATAAAATCATGAACTAAACGGTTTTGATGAAACCTGACTTCATGTTTTGCTGGGTGAACATTAACGTCAACTTGATGCGGGTCAATCTCAAGCATCAACACATACCCAGGTTGATGCTGAATATTAAAACGACCAAAAGCTTGTTTAACCGCATGGTTAACTAGTCTATCTCGCACTAGTCTGCCATTGACATAAAAGTAGCAGCTATCGGTAACATGCGTATCACTTGGAGACTGTAAATACCCTGATAGTGTCAAACCATCATGCTCACACGATAAGTGCAGCGCTTGCTCAGCAAATCCGCGCCCACAAATTTGCCCCAAGCGTTGCTTATACTGGATTTCGGTATTTGCAGGTCGATATTGGCGCACCAATTTACCATTATGCGTTAGGGTAAAATGCACATCGGTTCTAGCAATCGCAATCCGTTTAAGCCACTCATCAATATGGGTAAACTCAGTCTTATCACTTTTTAAAAAACGTCTTCTAGCAGGGGTATTAAAAAATAAATCCACCACGTCGATGGTTGAGCCTTTTGGGTGTGCAGCTGGAGTAATTTTTACATCCATTTGCGAGCCTGCAGCGTTTGCCTGCCAAGCTTCTGATTGTTCTGCAGGCTTCGAGGTTAAACTCAGGCGCGCAACAGAGCTAATACTCGCTAATGCCTCACCACGAAAACCAAAACTTAAAATCGCTTCTAGGTCATCTAGTGAGTGAACTTTGGATGTCGCGTGACGTGATAAAGCTAATGCAAGTTCATCTTTTGCAATGCCTTTACCATTATCTCGAATACGGATTAATTTACTGCCGCCTTTATCAATCTCGATATCGACGCGCGTCGCTCCAGCATCTAAGCTGTTTTCGACGAGCTCTTTAACGACTGATGCTGGTCTTTCAACGACTTCACCTGCTGCAATTTGGTTGGCAAGTTGCGGTGGTAGAATTTGAATTGCCATAGTTTATGCCCTCGGAATGACCAGCTTTTGGCCTATTCGTAATACATCGGACTTTAAGTTATTACTTTTTTTGATGCTGGCGACACTGACTTTATAACGCTGGGCAATCACAGATAATGATTCACCGCTTCTTACCGTATGCTTCACATTACTTGTCTTTGCGAATGCAGTACCTGCAGGCGGGTTGGCCTCAAAATAGTTCACCACCCCCTTGTGAATCGCATTGGCTAATTTCTGCTGGTGATTGCCATTTAGTAACTGTTTTTCTTCTTTTGGATTAGAAATAAAGCCGGTTTCAATCAAAATTGAAGGAATATCTGTTGATTTTAATACCGCAAAACTTGCTGATTCAGGTTTATTTTTATGCAGCTTAGTCACTTTACCTAAGCCTGATAAAATATCAGTCGCAATACTGTGGCTTTCCGCCATTGAGTGATCCATCGACATATCAATCAAGGTCATCACAAGGTACTGTTCACTATCAGTGTTTTGAATAATGTCGCCCACTCCACCTAACAGCTCCGAGTGTTTTTCTTTATCTTCAAACACACGACCAATTTCAGTATTTGCACGGCGTTTAGACAATACCCAAACTGAAGCACCTTTAGGATGAGGTGTCGTAAATGCGTCTGCATGAATAGATAGCAATAAGTCCGCTCGGCTATTTCTTGCTAACTCGGAGCGTTGGTTCAAGTTAACAAAGTAGTCACCACTTCGGGTCATTACCGCTTTCATACCGGGCGTTTCATTAATCTTGCGTTCGAGTCTTTTTGAAATAGCTAATACGACTTTTTTCTCAAACGTCCCTTTAGGACCAATAGAGCCAGGATCTTCACCACCATGGCCAGCGTCAATGGCAACAATTACATCAGTTGATCGCTTGCTCGTTTGCACCACTTGCTTTTTAGCTGCTGGCTGGTTAGCAGAATTATCTAAATCGACCACTAATCGATTGCCGTAAGGCGCTGTTGGTGTCAAAGAAAATAAACTCGCCTTAACCGGAGATGCCAACTCTAAAACCAAACGTAAGGTGCCTTTTTTAGGCGGAGAACTGAGTCGAACTTTATTAATCAGCTTGCTATCTTTGGCTAAATTATCAAATTTCACTTTTGTGGAAGCATCTTTGAGATCGATAACCAAACGCTGAGGGTTTGTTAGCGAGAAATGACTATATGATGGCGCTTTCGATAAATCAAAAACGACCCGGGTAGAATTGGGGGCATCCCAAATGCGGATGCTATCTAATTTATTAGCTGCATCAACTGTATATGAGAAGCTAAGCAACAATATAAACGCAAAAAATCGAGTCATTTTATCTTAAGTCTTAAGTCATTATTATTTTAATTTATTGACGATGAACTGCCCTGAAGGTGTCAGTCCAGTAATTTCAACTTGTCTCTGCTCACCTTGATAACTCAAATGAATCGCAAGATCAGCTGCTGGCAGTAAACCATGCCCTCTATCAGGCCACTCTACGATACTGATGCTTTTTTCAGTAAAATAATCACGGATCCCCATGTACTCAAGCTCCTCAGGATCGAGTAAACGATATAAGTCAAAGTGAAATACTTCCATATCTTTTAACTCATAAGGCTCAACCAGAGTATAAGTCGGACTCTTTACATTACCTTCATGACCTAAACTTTGAATTAGGCCACGACTTAACGTCGTTTTACCCGCACCTAAGTCACCGGTTAAATATATCACCAAAGGCGCTGAAACCCAGAGCGACAACTCAATGCCTAATTCAATTGTAGCTTGTTCGTCTTGAAGATTTTTTGTTATAGAAGTCATGTTAACTTACCAGCACTTGAGGGATTAATCATATAAAAAGTATCATTTCACAGAGATTAAATACGCTTAACTGTAATATTACCCGATTTAAACAGCTGAAAAAAATAGAGCCAGCTTAATAGCTGACTCTATTTGGAAATATTAACATAAAATAGAAATGGGCAAAATATCTGTTAAATATCTTCCATTCTTAATGCACTATGCACGAGTCTTTTTTGTTGAGTTCGTTCAACTCTTACCAAGTCTAGTAAAGCCTCTTTAATCTCTGTAACTGCAGTACTGTTAGCAGTCTTTTCTATCAGTCCAATTAATCTATTTTCTAAGTCAAGATGCAGTTCGAGTACATCATCTTCATTCATGTTGGCAGCTAGAGTTGAGTCATCGCAACGCTTTTTAAAGTCTTCGAAAGTGATATCTTTGTACCAAGTATCCAGCATCCGCGTTGGTGCTTCATCAATGTAATTTTCAATACTGTCATGCACATGTTGTTGATGTTGTTGCAAATACTCCAACATCATTTTTACTCGAGTCGAATCAGCATTGCGCTGTAATCGGCTATAGAGTTGTTTCATGTCTAAACGTGACTTAGCAATAAACTCAAGTAACTCACTTAGTTGTTGGATACGTATCATAAACACTCCACGGTATCTGCATTCTCATGCAGCTAATAAATTAGTTTGTAAAAGCTTGTATTTATTATGGTTGAAAAATCACAAGGAATATTTGAGCAAGCTCATATTTTACATATAAAAGACAGGTAAATTAGCAAATATGAAATAAACAGACATTAAACCTGTTAAAACCAGCCTACGTGTTCATTAAATCTAAAGAAATTTTTAATTCGGGGTATAACTGAAGGAATTTTGCTGCGACCTGATATTTTCAACAAGCGTGGTTCGAACTGATGACCTATACCTTGGCAAGATATAGCTGATTTAGGAAGTTTGGAGCGACATATCAGGTTCGAACTGATGACCTATACCTTGGCAAGGTATCGCTCTACCAACTGAGCTAATGTCGCCTTACAAAACTTGGTATTGAAATTGGAGCGACATATCAGGTTCGAACTGATGACCTATACCTTGGCAAGGTATCGCTCTACCAACTGAGCTAATGTCGCATCTTGTTGCTAGATTAAAACATTTGGCAAGGTATCGTCTGATTCAAAGCCAACTGAGCTAATGTCGCATCTATATTTCAATTTTTAAAAATTGGAGCGACATATCAGGTTCGAACTGATGACCTATACCTTGGCAAGGTATCGCTCTACCAACTGAGCTAATGTCGCATCTTGTATGCTTTATTAAAACATTTGGCAAGGTATCGTTTCAACCTTATCAACTGAGCTAATGTCGCATCTTAATCAATTTTTAGTTTGAAGATTTGGAGCGACATATCAGGTTCGAACTGATGACCTATACCTTGGCAAGGTATCGCTCTACCAACTGAGCTAATGTCGC